>JAAELU010000480.1 GCA_024226255.1 bacterium
CGCCGCAGTCCGGGCGCACCCTCGCCAAGGCCCCGACAGCGTAGGACTCGGCGTTCCACTTGGACCATTTCGACGTGGAGTGCGGGACCGTGTACTCGTTGCAGACGGACCGATACTCGCTCACCGGCACCGAGGACTTGGTTAGCGAGCTGTAGACGTCTCCGTCGTAGAGCGCATAGCAATCTGGCCGCTTCAGCGACACGAACTCGGTGTGCCGCTCGTAGTCGGGCATCCGCAGTGTCTTGACCACCGAGACTGTGTCGGCGGTAAGCCCTCCGCCAAGCAAGGCATCCGTGATCGGCTAAGGTTTGTTGCGGGTAGAAAGCCAACTATCATTCACCGCCAAACGCATTGCGCATCGGTATCCGACTACGGTTTGGATCAGCAAGCATGAGGAGCAGCTCACCGGGCTCGATGGGACCGTCTCCGAGTTCCAGCATGTCGAGGAGCCCGAGGAGCTGGCGGTTCCACCAGCGCATCCACTGGCCGGGGTTGATGCGAACCCGGTGCCGAGCCGGGGCCAGACGGATGAACCGGGCCTTGGCCGACATCGCCACGGTGGCACGGATCACAGCGGCGTAGACCCACGCCAGCACTCGATGCTTGTCACGCGTGGGAGTATCGGAGAGCGCACAACCGGATTTCGCGCTTTTGAAGAAGGTTTCAACTTCCCAGCGCAGACGGTACACGTTCCACGCCTCCTCCGCCGGCAGCATCCGGGGCGGCGCGTTGGTCGCATAGATGGCGTACTGTCCATCCGGACGCTTCAGGGCGATCACGCGGAACTCATGTTCGACGAATCGGGCGGGTGCCCCCGAGTAGGCACGAACGCGGCAGCAAAAGGCCACGTTGACATCCACGACGGACCGCTTCAGCCCATCGAGTGCGTCCCGCAAGTTCATCCCCACCAACGAGCGGGCCCGACCACGATGTCGGCGGTTCTCCGAGGCAATCTCCTGGTTCCAGCCTTTCGGGATCCGGGTCAAGAAGTAGCCGCCGACCGAGTCGATTCGTCGCCAGAGGCTGGGCGATGCGTAGCCGCGGTCGAACAACATCAGGACTCCGCGCAGCTCGCGATCGATGCCGAAGGCTCGGCTGTCGCCGTAGGCCTCGGGAGTGATCCGGTACTTGACCAACTCTCCGGTGAACACGCGCACCCAGGCGTGCAGCTTCAGGGCGGCCATGGCCGAGTTCCGGCGTGTGCCCTTCCAGATGCCTCGAAGTGAGTCGTGGACCTTGATGACCGAGGAGTCACCGGCCAGGACATCGGTGAAGTTGTGGAGCACTCCCGGAGGCCGGCTCCTTGGTGGTCGAGCTTCCGTGACAAGCCGATCCAACAGCCACTTCACGAGGTCGGAGAAGGGCGGGCTGAACCGGGCCCAGAACGAGGAACGGGCCCGCCGGAACCCCGTGACCTCACCGTAGACGTGGCCAAGCTGGGCAATGGAGGTCTGGCCGCGCACCACAAGGCCCAGAACGACCACCATGAGAAGAGCATAGCTGTCCATCTTGCCCTGGCGCACCGTCACACCCAGCAGGCGCGCCTGCTCACGCACGTGTTCGGGCTTCGCTGCGGTGGCGAGAGTGCGGGTGGCTGCGGTAAGGAGGTCTGGGGTCACGGGTGCTCCGGCGTTGGAGTGTGTCGCAAGCCCCCCATCACCGGCCCCGTGGCCCTTGTCCAACTGTCGGTAATTCAGCTCTCTCCTTCCGCATCACGCGTTAGCCGAACACGGATGCCGCCGTCCGCGATTATCCCATCCGCCAGCTCCAAGCTGGCTGGCTAGGAGAGCGAGACGAACGTCGGAAGGTTCTGCTCCAGC
>JAAELU010000481.1 GCA_024226255.1 bacterium
GACAAGATCCTCCGCGAAGCCGAACAACAGTCTCTGCTCCCCGTTCTGGAGTCGATGGTCGTTCGCCTCGTCGAACTGGCTCGCTCCCAGGAAGCGGAGCTCGACGGAACCGATCTCGAGGAGGCCGCGTCGCGGGTCACGCAGTTCTACGAAGCGGCCGCGACAGTCCTTGAGCTCGACGTTGGAGCGATCGGCCCGCTTGCCCAACAAGAGGTCGATCTCATCATGGCCGCCAATGGGATGGGGCTGTCACCGACAACCGGTGGTGACGCCAACTCAGGCTTCATCACCACACTGATCGATTACTCGCTGTTCCGGCCGCGCGGTCACTACACCAGGAATGCCGATCTGGAGCGCTACTTCCGCGGGATGTCCCAGTTGGGCAACAACGCATTCCTCCTCGACGAAAGCTTGGCTCTTGGCGTTCTTGCCAGCCGGGTCCTGCTTGCCGATCCCGAGGTGACTTCGCAATGGGAGACGATCTACGAGCCAACCGCCTGGCTGGTGGGCGCCGCCGACGACTACACGCCGTTCGAGTTGGGCGCGGTCGTGGAACAGGTGGTGCCGAGCGGCTGGTCCGACATGACTGTGTTCAGTGACCCGGCCACGTTGCAGTCTGTCGCCGCCGGACTCACTGCCCTCCGCCCGGTTGAGATCAACCCAGAAGCGGCTTCGCTTCGGATCATGGGAAGTCGATTTGTCATCGACTCCTATGTATTCGACCAGTTGGTCGCACCCTTCGTCGACCAGAGGATGGAAGCCTCGCCGCTAGATCTGGCGACAGCATTTGGGTCACAGTGGGCGGCCGATGTGCAGGATGCTTCCGGAGCAACCGACTTCGCAGGCTATGACACTCAGATGGCCGCGATGCAGCAGTTGATCGCCGACCGCACGGCAGAAGACTGGGGGGCGACCGTCTACGACGCCTGGCTCTACGCAGTAGCACCGATGTGGGAGGCACACGGAACCGACTACCCCGACTTCATGCAGAACGAAGCGTGGGCGGCGAAGGCACATCAAACGGGATTTGGCTCCTACACAGAGCTGAAGCACGACACCATCCTCTATACCAAGCAGGCCGTTGCCGAGGCTGGTGGCGAGGAACCTCCGGTGCCTCCCCGCCACTGGGTTGAGCCGGAGCCGGTAGCGTTCTCCCGCCTGGCCGCCGTGACCGAGCTGATGCGTGAGGGCCTGGCGAGCCGTGATCTGCTGGGCGAGGGGTACACGAGCCTTCTGGTCGATCTCGAGGAGTTCTACGCCTGGCTGGCCGGAATCGCCAGCGATGAACTGGCCGGC
>JAAELU010000482.1 GCA_024226255.1 bacterium
GAGCAATACCGAGCGCCCGGCTGAGGGTTCCGGGCTCTCCCGGTTCGTCGGCGATCAGCACTATCAGGCGTCGCCGGTTCGGTTGCCAAGACATACGCGTCGCGCGCTCGAGCGCATCGGCCAACACTTCGTAGCCGCCACCCTGCGGGGTCAGCCGGTTGACCCATTCCTGCAGCTCCCGGAGACCATTGTTCTTGGTCGAAGTCAGATCCTTGGAGATGATCAAGTATTGGCTGTCCGAGCGCCTTGTCTTGTAGGCGATAATGCCGATTCGCACTTGAGGCGCCACCCGTTCGAGCACCTTGGACAGTCCGACCAACTCGCTCTTCAATTGGTCGATCGCGCTGCCCATCGACACGGTGGTATCGATCACGAACACGACATCGAGATTGCGAACCTTGATCGGGGTCTTGGTTTCCTTGAGATAATAGGGAAACAACACCACGGCGATCAGGATGAACGCGCCCATCGCGCCGGCGAACAGGTCGAGCGCCGACAGGCTGAAGACGTTCAGTTCGCGGTTGCGGCGGCTCACGGC
>JAAELU010000483.1 GCA_024226255.1 bacterium
GTCCGAGCTGCACAAGGTGATCACTGCTCTGGTGGAAACGCCGTACGAGGAGCTTGACGCGTGGGACGACCGCTCGCTACGCGAGTGGATCTACCAGTACACCAGTGATGACCTGGTGGTTGACCTGTTCGAGTACATCTCTGTGCTCGAGGCCCTCACCGATGTCGGCCACGATCACTCGGCGTCCGACAACCTGTACATTCGCAAGCTGCACTACTCGGAAAAGCAGAAAGCCGGGTACTCGTTCTGGCCGGAGGGCGGTTGGGACGGGATCTGGAACGGGTTCGCCGCCGCACTGCAGCGGTTCGGAGGCGAATACAGGACAGAAACCGCGGCCGACCGGGTTGTGATCGAGAACGGCGAGGTCAAAGGCGTCATGGTCCGGCGGATGACCGGGATCGTGCCGAATGAGTACCCCGACGATGAGTTCATCGAGGCGGCGGCGGTGATCTCCACGCTTCCGGTGTGGAACGTCCTCGATGTGGTCCCCGAGGAAGCACTTCCCGATTGGTACACCGGCCAGATCAAGTATCTGGCCCAAGACCACTACAAGGTTGCCTGGCTCGGCCAATACGTCGCAGTCGAGGAGCCATGTCCCGCCACGGATCGACTCGAACTGTCCACGTGGCTGCACACGCCAACTGCCCGCGTCCCCGGCTGGCTCTACGAGCAGACCGCGATGGATCCGGCCTCGGCGCCCGCCGGCCTCTACCTGTACGCCATGGGTGGCGTGATACCCGGAGCCAAGGCAAGCGACGACGAATACGTACGCACGATGTTCGAGAAGTTCACCGCCGACATGGAAACCATGTACCCGTGCTTCGAGAACGCCGTGTGGCGCCGCCGCCACCTGGTCTACGAGCCGGCGTTCGGAGTGATCCAGAAGCCGATGATGGTCGGGTCATATCGCCCCCACTGGCGGGCTCCCAATGTCGAGGGCCTGTGGTTCGCCTCGGAGACTTTCAAGAGTCGCATGATCGGAACCGACCGCGCCGCCCGAGCAGCTCTAACAGTCGTCGAAGAAATGCTGGGCCGCCGCCTGTGGCCCCTAGAGGAGAGTTGGCGGTACTGAAGGCGAGATGTCAGATGTCGGATGTCAGA
>JAAELU010000484.1 GCA_024226255.1 bacterium
CGCTCCGTCGAAATCGGCAACAACACCGGAGGCCAACCGTGGATCCAGATCGGTGAAGTCGTCCAAGGAAATCTGGGGTGCAACGACTTCGGCTGGTCGATCCGCGGTTGGTGGGATGACGAGCTGCGCATCAACCCGGGCTGGAGCACAGCCATGCTCTGCGCCGACAGCATGGAGGTCGAGGAACTCTTGCGAGACGTGATGGCCAACCCAGTGCAAGTTGAGGTTGATGGCGACATCATGCTGTGGCGCAGCAGCGACACCGAACTCACCTTCCGGTCAAGCCCGACCCCACCGGAAACACCTTGGCAGATCCGGGACCGAGAGAGCAACATCCTCGGAGTCTGGCTCCTCGAGTCATACAGGACAGCTGCCGGCCTTCAACACATCGAAATCGGCGTCAACGCCGCCGAGCAACCCTGGGTCGAAATCGATGGCACCACGATCTCGGGCAGCGCAGGGTGCAACGACTTCGGCACGGCAGGCGATGATGGCTACCGATTCGACGGCGAAATGCTAAGCGTTGACGAGGCCTACCTCACTGCGTCCCTGTGCGTCGGTAACAACGGCACCGACGTCATGCAGGCCGAAACCACCCTTCGAGATCTCCTCTGGCAGATCCCGTCCGAAATCACCGTGAAGGTCCGCGGCGATTCCATGACCTGGAGCGCCGGGGGCGTCGAACTCCGCTTCTTCCGCACAACCGCACCCCCAGGCCCGCCGACTAC
>JAAELU010000485.1 GCA_024226255.1 bacterium
GCGCAGATCGTTATAAGCGCCGTCGCGGCCACCGACCGTAGCCGACGGGCCTTCGGGTCATGCGCACTATCTGCCGGTTAGCGCGCACTCATGGGCGCTCGATAACGTGCGGGACCGATGGCGATCTGTGCGGGTGCGGCCGTTTGCGGTCATCTCCTTGTGCCGACCAGTTTGGGTTTCGTTCAACCGAAGTCCGGCGATACTCTCTCGTTGGTCAACGGTCGCAACTCCGGGGCGTCAACAATGTGCATTGCAGCCGCGATTCTGCTCTCTAGCATGATGGTTGCTGGAGGCATATGGATGGAGTGGCTGCGGAGGCGCAGCACGCCGGAGCGAGGATTCGCGGCCTGGGCTCGCAGCCCTTTGAATATGGGGACCTTCTTTGTACTCGCCGGTCTCATCTCGGCGTATGGCGCCTTCGTTGGTGGGGCCTGCAATTCATAGGAGTAGGAGAGTCCTCAGCGCCATCGTTTTGACCTATTCGGCATTGTCTTCCAGATAGAGGTTGCCGCATAGCGATGGAGAGTCCGTGCGTGCGCCGGGGAGGTTTGCGTTTGCTCGAATCCTCCCGCCCCGCCTACATTCGATTGTGAGGGGAGACTGACATATGGACTACGCGCCCGGACCGATCGCAAGTACCGAGTATTCCGTACTCGAGCTCGCTGATGAACCAATCGACTTCGTTCGAGGCCAACTAACAGACTACGGTCTCACCCTCTCAAACGCGCTAGTCCGTCATTTCCCTAAGCTTTCGGGTAGCTACCGCGCCATCGTCCCGACCGGCACCACCCGTGCCCGAGCTCTTCAATACAGATCCGGATGGCCCGCTCCACGCCGCCCCGACAACCCGCGATGGAGTGGCCCGATCGGGGTGGCCTCCAGACTCGCGGCCGCTACCGTGATCATGGACCTGATTGAGGCCAACGGCCATGGGTTCGTCATAGGTGAGGACTTCATGGCCCGTCCGACAGATCGATGGCTCAAACCGGTCCCAACGACGCTTGTCGCGTACGATCAGGTGTACCAATGGTCGGGCACAACCGACGTTCCTTTCGATACCGCCCACGAAATTGTTGACCTCTCGAATAGGACCTTCGTCTCAAACATCATCGTGGCAGCGCCAGACGGCGCAGAAGCCTATATGGCCCCTTCCAACAGACCCGAAGAGATCATCGACTACGCCGCCAGCCACGCTGTAGCTGTGTTGGTGGGTGCGTTCGATGGAGAGGGATATATCCTGTGGTTCCCTGCGTGAGGATCAACACGTCCGCACATCCTCAGCGCCGCTGCCGCCATCTTCCCGACATATGATTCCAGGTCGAGGTGGTGGCCTAACTACCGGAGTTCGGTCTGTAGCTAGTCCGATATGTTCGCAGGCCAGGGATTGAGATGTCAGTTGATCCCCGCATCTACCCTACGGTCATGGAACTTCGGGCAGTATTGGCGACTGACTCCGGCAGGTACGCCTTGTGGGACCGCGCTCACTTCCCCGGCATTGTCGACTACGACACATGGGAGCGGGAGCCCCTTGAAGACGTTGATGTAGAGCGACACATCGCTTCAGGTCACCTCGTGCCGATCAACATCCGCAGTGATGGAGCGTTCGCCTTCACGCTCAGACTGGACCAGACCGGAAGTCCTGCCGTCTCGTTTGAAGAACGGAGGCGTGTGCTCGTCGAGTCCGAACCGTACCGGTTTGTCACCAACGGCAACGCCGATCTGAGTGGGCTGGAGCACATCGCGGACTCGGTTCGTTCCGATGGGCCAGTCGCGACCATGCCGATAGCGGCTGGAGTGTACGAAGTGCGGATCTGTCTCATGGATTACGACGACATCGCCACCAGGACCAATGATCACCCTGATTTCATAGTCCTCATCGGTCGGCCGTCAGGCGCTGGTCAGCGACTCTCGGTCGACTCGTTCGGCGACTGACCCGCACGTTGGGTGAGGTGCTCCTGGGAATCAGCGTATCTGGCGCGGGAAGGTCCAGTCGCGACCATCAGCGCCCGTGCCGCCATCTTCCTGTCATATCCTTCCAGGTTGAAGTTGTCGGGTAGTCGGAACGCTTCGACTGACTGGATTGGGTCCTACTGGTTTTCCTCGGTGCCCTGCTCACGGCGAGTTGCGAGGATCTCCCAGATCTCACGTGACATACCTAGGTAGCGTTCACGCGGTCCAGCCATTTGCGCGTCGAACCAGCTGACGAATTCCTGGTGGACGACCACCTGAACCGTGGCAACCGAGTCGATCGCCGGGGCTGATACCAATCTAAGAACAATGCTGTCGGCCTCTGCGTCGTACTCGTCGGTGTTGTCTTCGAAGTTGATTCCGATGGGGTCATGTCTGAACAGAATTGCCGAGACTTCATCTGCGAACTCCCGGTGGGGCGCCACAGCCTCAAGGTGAGCGAGTCTCCTCGCCCGAACATTGCCCGCGATAGATCCCCATTCCGAGATCTCTGAGGGTGCAGCGTCCCGCTTGCGACGGCTCAACCAGCGCTTCATAGGTTCATCACACTACTGGGCCCTGTTCTCCATCTAGCTGTCGACCTGAAAAGACCCAACCTCAACCCTCAGCGCCCGTGCCGCCATCTTCCCGACATATGCTTCCAGGTTAAGGTCATCGTTTGAGGTCGAGGCATGCTTTTCTGCACGGCGGTCAATCGTCGTAGGCTCCCCAGATGAGCCCCGCTGTTGAGATCTTGATCGGCCCTGACCTGGACGAACTCCTGATGCGGACCCGAATTGACGTGAAGGCCCTGAAGGAATTGGGCTACAGCGTCGTCGGCGGCATCCGCTACACGACGAGAGGTTGGCGCGGCAAGGAGATTCTCATGGCGGGGCCGGAGAGAGATCGCGTCGCAGTCGTGACACCGCCTTCCGGCACGGCGATATGGATTAGCAGTAGTTCCGCCGAGAATCGCAGGCTCGTCAGTCGGAACAGCTCCTTCTGGAGCCAGCCGCCCTGGGTGCTATGCAATGATCATCCAAGCGTTGAACCCCGCCGGCTGGACGAGGCACATAGCGTTGCGCTCGAACACGTGCGGGAGGTCTTCCGCCCGGTACTCAGGGAATCAGGCGAGACCATCGAAGACCTGGCAGGAGCGGTTGGTGAATATGTGGAGTTGGTCGAGGGCCTCCGTCTTGTTGTTACGGGCAGCCTCGGCACTATTCGCGACGACACACGCTCAGCCAGCAGGATTGAACTCTGGCGGACAGCCGAGCCACCTCACCCGGGCCGAGCTGACTGAAGTCGCCCGCTATCGCGAGGACATGGGAGGATCTATTCCAGGTATCGGTGCCGCTGACCTTCCCGCCCTAGATCAATCATTCTGTTGCAGGAACGCACATTTCGCCGAGTGTCCGATATCGGCACCTCGGCGGGCGGGGTCACGAACACTGACCGTGTTGGTTGTGGTTGCCGTGTGCACTCGTGTGGGCTCTGTGGCTGCCTAACGGAGCGTCGGCCGCCGTGGGCTCATTGCTCGTAGTTGCACCTGAGTCCAGCCAGGTACCCGTCGGCGTCGAACTGATACGAGAAGAGCTTATGGTCGACCAGGCCAGGATCCTCGATGCTGCCCGGACCGAAAGCCGAACAGTCGACGACCGGCGGTTCGTTCCGCCATGGGAATGTTTGCCCCCATCGAGTGACAACGTAGCGCTCAGCCACGTTCACCTCGACCAAGTTACCTGTCGAGAACCCCGGTGTCACCGCGCCGTCGGCGTCGATGCGGAAACCCAGGATCCATTCCACCACGCCCTCGGACATGCCGACATGGACAAGACAGTCGGAACCCTCTCGGACAGCTCCGTAGTCGGCCTTCTCCGCGACAAAGCTGCAGCGAGGCCCGTCGTAATCGACTCCTCTTGGAACCTCCAACAGCGTCCCGTCGGCAAGAGTGAGCTTCAGAGCACCGAGCAACCGGCCACCGTCGACCGTCTCTGGAGAGTCGACTGTCGTTACCAGGCCGATAAGGTCAGGAGGATTCGGTTCGATTTCTGGAGAGTCGTTGCACGATCCGATGATGAGGGCAGTCAACACAGCCGTCAGCGCCAGACCCACTGTTCGCATCATCCAACCTCCATCAACGACAAGCCCGGCGGTGATCTCTCCGCTCCGGAACAACAATCATGTTGCCACAGCGCCGCTCTACATACCCATCCCCGCACGCCACGTAGGAGTGCGGGGTGCCGACGATTTGCGAATACTGAGGGTGGCGGACCTATCGAGCCAGTGCGATGAGCCTTGTATCAGGAGCGAGAGGACGCCGATCGAAGCCGCCGTAGAACTCAGTGTTAGTGAAGCCTGCCTGGCGGAGAAGCCGGTCGAGTTCGGTCGCGGTGTAGTGGTAGACCTCGAAGCGACGTTCATGCCACTCGCCGTCTTCCTGCCACCGGATGATCTCGCCGCCGATCCCGCTTACCCAGTCCATGAACCCCTCGGTGACCATTGGAGAACCGTCGACTTCAAACCAATCCCGCTCGACCGGATGCGCGGCGCGACGGTCCCGATGCTGTGTATCGATGACAAAGGCGCCGCCGTCTTTGAGGTGGGTGCGTACAGCCGTGAAGAACCGGAGGTCGTCGTCGGGATCGCCTGAGTATCCAATCGAAGAGAACAAACACATGGCCGCGTCGAATAGGCCCTCGACCGGCAACTCTCTCATGTCACCTTGAGTAATCTCGACGTCGAGGCCATCGCATCGGCGTTCGGCTTCGGCCACCATGTCAGGTGAGAGGTCGATCCCGACTACGGCGAATCCGAGTTCGGCAAGCGGTCGGGTTACCCGACCAAACCCGCAGGGCACATCCAGGATGCGGCCTGGAGGCCCCACACCTGCCAGGTCGACGGCATCGCGAGCCTCGGCGACTTCGTCCCGGCTCTCGAGAAAGGGTCCCCACAGACGCAGATACCGGGCATCGAAGAAGCGATTCCACCAATCCATGCGACCAAGCATATCGCAGCCAGCTATCCACACGATCGATCACGCAGACCAACAATTCTGTTACCAGAACAAGCATTTCAAGGAGTGTCCGCTATCGGCACTTGTTGCGCCTAGGGGCGAGCTCTCACGGTGACGCGCGTCGCGTCGCTGGATGTGCGTCCTATCACAACCCGTTCGACCTATCCGGTAGCGAATCCATTGCCGACCTCTTCGACGAGAAGGCAGTTGAACCCAATCGTTGCTCCCTACTTCACAACCCCTAGAGCAGAGGAAGAAACGGGTTGACAAATCCGAGCTGGCAGTAGCATCCAGGAGTGGGATGGTTTTCTCAAAGGGGACGAAGAGTGGAACGTTGCGTTGTGGTCGTGGCGGCGTTGTTTGTGCTGTCGGGATGCGCAGCTCCCGAGGCAGGTACTGAGACGACGGGTGTCTCCGATGCCAGCACGATTCTGGTTACTCCGAGCACGACCGCGACGTCTACGACAAGTACGACCGCAACCTCCACTGTGCCGCCTACCGTCGACGATGGCCCTATGAACGGCACAACTGAGATCACCGGCGAGTGGCGACTGGCATTCGGCGCTACCGACGGAGTGCAGTTCGCCGATGGAACGACCGGCGGGTTCTTCATCGTGTTCGGCCCCGATCGGGTCGACTACCCAGTGAACTGCAACCGGGCATCGGCGCAGCTAACCATTGAGAACGGCAGCTTCACCTTGGGAGACACCTCTGTGACAGCGGCGGGTTGCGGAGAACCGACGGAGGGATCGGTGCTCCTCGAGACCGCATTCCATAACGCTAATCACATTGCCACAGATGGGGATCACCTGGTGCTTACCGGCAGTAGCTCCGAGCTGAGGTTCGTACGCCCTGAGAGGTCTGTGACCCTCGGCGAGCTGCCACTCACATCAGCGGGCATGGAGTTGACCTTCGATGTCCCTGACGGCAGGCAGCGAGCGAGCTACTATCTCATCGCCTCGTTGCCTGAGTACTTCGATCGAGGGGCTTGGTGGGTGCTGACGGCAGGCACCGACGACACCAAGCCTACGGTCACACGTTGGGAAGAAGCCAACATCGAATCGACCCCAGGACCAGCGGGACCCGGGCAGGTCACTGTGGTCCTGCCCGACAACATCCACGTTGGCGACTGGGCGCTCTGCTCGCCCTTCTGGGAACCCGCCCCGTACTGCTTCACGCTCCCGGTCCGCCTACCGAGCGCACCTTGGTTCGTCACCGCCGGTGGATTCCTCAACCCCACCACCCTCTACGACGCCGATGGAACCTCGCAGCAGTTGAACAACACCCTGGTAGGCACCGCGTTCTACGTAGATGGTCGCCTGATCTGGCAACCCAGTGAGGAGCCCGACGAGATCGCCATCGACGCGTCTGGGTCCAACATGCTCTATGACACGGGCCAGTTGCTCGACGTTCAGATCGTCGGTGGCCGAACAGTGGCGCTGGTGTCGGACTCTGACGGAAGCTCGCTGATTGATGTCGACGAGGACGAGCGCTGGCGCGTAGGGCCAGCCGCCGAAGATGGCGAACTTGCAGATGATGTCGTCGTTCTCCGTGTCGATCAAACCACCGTCGAGGCATACAGCGTCGAGAACACTTCCCTACTTTGGCGCATGGAAGTCGATCCGATGGCATTGCTGAACGTCCATGACGGCACAGTCCGCATCGACACCATGCGCGACATCCAAGCCGACGCCGGCGCGGACCCGTACTTCCAGTACGTCGACACACAGACTGTCGATCTCCGCTCCGGGAAGGTGCTCGAATCTGTCGAATGGGAGGTAGCCATTCCGCTTGAGGGTGACAGCATCAACAAACCATGCGGCTTCTCCGACTTCGATGGTGAACTCATCCTGTGCTCTCATCCCGATGGGCGCATCGTGGGTCTCGGGGTGTACGGAGGCGATAGCACGACCATTGCGTACGGTGCGCTGATGGCGTCATTTGCCCGAGAGGGAGACTGAGCAATTCCGTCCAATGCTTGAGGGAACCTCGTCCCGGCTGCGCCCCGCGGGCGGCATTCCGGCCCAGATCACCTGATATCGAGCGATATCGCACATCCCCCCGAGTGTCCGAGATCGGCACCTACAGGATCGGGATCTCGAACACTCACCGTGACAATCGTCATGCTGCGAGATGCGACCTATCTGCCGGATCTGCTCGGAGCAGGGTGCGCGATAACGCGCAGGGTGGTGAGTGATCTGAGCGGGTTGAGGAGCGTGGCAGTCTTCTTGCCCCATCCATATTCTTCTATCAAGAAGGGTGGTCGGGGTACCGACATTGACTCGTGTAGGTCGAGCGATTGACCCCGGGGCAAATTGCCGACCGCAAAGACCCAATACGTAGCGACAGAGTTGGAGCGAGAGTGGCTGCATACGATGGTGCCCGGGGGGAATCCCTGAGCAGGCAGGCTGCAATCCCTCAGGGAAGTGTCGAGAGACCCAGAGTTGTTCCCCCACGGTCTAGCTGGGCAGCGCGTGTCTTGGTGCGTCTGGTGGCATGGCTGATGATTGTGTCGGGCGTGGCCGTTGCGGTGGCGGCGTTCATCGGCGGAGCGGTCCGAGTTCCTTCAGGTCAAGACGCCACCGCTTCCGTTGTGGCGTTGGGCCTGGCCTTCGTCGCCGCTGGGGGCGTACTGGCAAGGCGCCCGTACCCCCGCTTTGCCGTGAGGGCGGCGATCGGGGCGGTCTTGCTGCCGATCGGGGTGTTCGGTGTGATCAACGGCATTGGAGATCTTGGCTTTGCGGCAGAGATGAGAGAGAAGGCCGCGGAGATCCTGGTCCATCCAGTCGATCCCGGAACGATTGATTGGTTTCAACCGACTCCAGAGGAGGCAGACTCGTTCATGGGTTCCACAGTCCGAGCGCTGCTCCTCAACGCGTTGCTGCTAGCTGGCTCAGTTATTGCGACACGGTCTGCCTCAACGTGGAGGAGCACACGAGCCAACCACGAGACCAAACGTGCCAGAACACCAATTCGGCAACCATAACAAGCACTTCGGTGAGTGCTCAGTATCGGCACCTACAGGATCGGGATCTCGAACACTCACCGTGACAATCGTCATGCTGCGAGATGCGACCTATCTGCCGGTTCGGCTCGGAACAACCTTCGCTATATCGAGTGGGGCGGCGAGTGATATGCGCCAGTAGGGGAACGTGCCGTTGCGAAGGTGTGGGAGGATGTTCGCCTGATGACATGTGACGTCGACGCTGCCCGGACGTTCATCTACGCCAATGCGCGCCTGCTGGAACAGCGGGTGTACGCCGCCACGGCCGAGGGCGGCGACCCGGCCGCGGTCGTGGCAGCGTTGGCTGCCTATCAGAACGACGACGGCGGGTTCGGTAATGGGCTAGAACCCGACAAACGGGCGCCGGCCAGCCAGCCGCTAGATGTGGAGATCGCCTTCGAGCGTCTCGCGATGGTTGGCGCGAATGCACCTGACCTCGTGACATCTGCGTGTGACTGGCTTACGACTGTCGCTGCACCGTCAGGTGCGGTCCCAATCCTGCTGCCATCCGTGGCCGGGTACCCGCGGGCTGATCACTGGGAGTCGACGGAGTACGCGCCCGGTTTGAATCCGACTGCCGGAATTGTCGCTCATGTCCACGCCCTTGGGGTCGCTCACCCCTGGGTCGACCTGGCGACCGAGTATTGCTTTGCCGAGGTCGAGGCCGGCCGTGGGCCTCATGAGGCCCATGTTCTGCTCGGACTCAGCAAGCTGGTAGACACCGCACCTGATCGGCACCGGGCCGAGCAGGACGCGGAGCTGCTCGCGTCGGCCTTGCCAGGGGCGGGTTTCATGAGGCTGGATCCCAAAGCTGACACTTACGGGGTAACCCCGCTGGACTTCGCGTCAACGCCGACGAGCTTGGCGCGGTCATGGTTCGACGATGACGTTGTGGAGGCCCACCTCGATAGCCTTGAGCGAGAACAGCAAGACGACGGAGGCTGGCCGATCTCCTGGAAGCCTCCGAGCGACGCATCACGGTGCGAATGGAGGGCGATCCGAACCATCCTGGCACTCCGCGTCTTGTCTGCCTACGGGTGTCTCCCGAGGTAACCACCCTGTCGAAGATCGGGTTGTAGCCACGCCGATCACCAATTACCGGACACGAACGAGCACTTGCGGAAGTGCTCGGAAACGGCACCTCGCGCTCGGGATGCCGAATACTCACGGTGAAGATCGGCCTGCTGTTGGGTGCATCGGTATCTGCCGGATCCCACTCACCTGGGGGTGCGCGATAACGCTGCTGGTGGTGAGTGATATGGGTGCAGTCACGGCA
>JAAELU010000486.1 GCA_024226255.1 bacterium
AGCGCCGCCACAAGCCCATCGTGGGCGTTCACGGCGCGGTTGTGCTCCTCGCGGAGTCTGCGGGATTCCCGCTTGTAGATAATGTGATCGGGCCATAGCCACGGCCTCGGCGTTGCTTCGTTGCTCATCTTGTCGCCGCCTCTCTGGCACGGGCCTCGGCATTGCGAAGGTGCTCCGCGTTGTCGTAGTAGAACGACCCGTTCACCTGTCGGAAGCAGGACAGGGCCCACACGGCCTCACAGTGCTCGGCGGGGTTCTCCTGCATGTAGTAGACACAAACGCGCCGCTTGACGGTCGCGTCCTTGTAGGACCAGCAGACCTTCGCGCCGCCTGTCCCGTGGTGGTAGCACTGGTTGTGACACCCGGCGCACAGGGCCTTTGTCTTTCGGGGCTTGCTCATCTTGTCCTCCGTTGCGTGCCCACCTCTTGGGCTCCGTTGCGTTGCGTTCAAGCCACCGCGGCACGGGCCTACGCCAGCTTGGGAAAAGGTGCCCAGCCCCGGGCGGCTGGACGGACGGCGGACGGCGACCCGAGGAGACGATGAAATCCTCAAGGGCTGCTGCTCGGCGCGCGTGGTGAGAGCGCGGCCCGCCTTTGTCTGTATCTCTGGCGTTGGGCGTCTAGGCCTCGGCCTTATCGTCAGTCCCTTCGAAACCAGTATTGCCAAGAACCGGACACCATTCGGCGCCAGCATCTGGAGTTCGCGAACCCGCCACGGAAGTACCACGTACGCTTAGAGATTCGCTCAGATCCTAGTGTTCCGCTTCTCATCGGTCGTACCTCCTCAGGAAGCGGGAGGATTCCGCGCTCCGCGATCTCACGAAGCCCGCGCGCCTTGTCTACCGCCCGTAGCGGTTGCCACGATACGCAATAGGGCCCACGCCCCGGCGTCCCCTTGGGGCCTACGTCGGGGTAGAACTTGTAGAACTCAGCCGTATAGCGGTCCCGCTTCCCGGCGCCCTTGTCGCGCAGTTTGTAGAACACGTTTCTCATCGGTCATACCTCCTCAGGTAGATCCCGCCGCCTATCGCGACGATCAGGAAGGGGAGACTCCCGGGGACGAACATCCCCAGGAGCACCGCTGTAATGGCTAGGGCGAGCATTAGTTGAACGCCTCTCGCGGCCACGTTGACGGGTGGGCTTCGTTGCACTTGGCAAGTTGAGCCTTCGCCTCGGCTTCTGTGTCGAACTCCCAGTTCCACCACGCTTCCAGGTTGGTATGCGTGGCGCCCTTGCCATTGTCAAAGAACAGGCCAGCACAGACGTACCAGCCGCCCGCTCCGGTTTCCCCCATCGAAGCATTCACAGGCGCAGTCATGTCTAGTTCCCTTCCGGCCCGATCTCGGGCGCAATGAGGCCGTATCCGCCCCAGTCCGTGGCGAGTCTCTCGCCTTCGCGTAGGTCCATCTTTAGCGCGTACCCGCGCGCATCACCGTTGACCCAGATACGGCCTTCGGTATCTCCGAGGAGGCGCTGCGCCCGGCCCTCGTGCCGATCTCGCCATCCCTCTGGCATCCCCACGTTGCAATTTTGGGTGGCGTCGTGGTGTGCCTCAGTCTCTACGCGCCGGAGCCGCTTGCAGAGCGTCAAGGGATCATCCCCCGCCGCCGCCGGGAAGATGCGTTGCAGGTCTTCGCCGTGCGCACGGATCGCCTTTTCCTGTTCGGGTGTCATCGTCTTACCTTTCGTCTGCCCGCCTCTTGCGGGCTGTTTGCCTGGACTCGAGCGCGGCCGCACGCGGCACGGGCCCGAGGGAAATATCCGGGAGCGCGACTCCCGGTGGCCTTGCTACTTCGCCCGGTCGCCCCACGCGCCTACGCTTGACACCATGAACCGTTGCTCCGCGCAGTCCCAGAACACGGTATCGGCGTAGGTGTCGCCCGTGTTGGCGAACGTGGCGATACAATCGCCGTGGAAGTTATCCACCCACTCGCCCCGGATCGCCTCAACCCCGTGCAATCCAAGGGCTTCATTGACGGCAGCCATCATTAGCTCTTCATCGGAGGGACGCCCGTAGCATTGGCGCACCCACGCATCGACGCCGGGGTAATCCTCGGGATCCTTGTCACCCCGAAGTATCGCGCGTACCGCGTCTACCTGATCGTCTGCGAACGATTCGCGTAGACGTTTGTAGTTGATTCGGAACATCGCCTTCACCTACCAACCGAGCCCGCACCATTGCGGGAGTCGGCTGGCCCAAATGGCCCCGGCGCGACCGGGGGTTGGCCTTGCTACTTCGTGGCGTCTAGGGCGGAGCGAGCCTTGTGGCTGTTCTCGTATGCCGTGGGGTGGTGCTGCTTCATCCACGACAGTGTGCAATCCAACGCCTCCCGCAGCTTCGCGTTCTCGGCGAGGAGAGGGGCGATCGCGGCTACGACCAAATCGCAGTCCTTCATGGCTTCGTGTGCGACCGTCAGCGCCTCGCGCAGCTTCGCGTTTTCGGCGAGGAGTGGGCGCGTTAGGTTGTCAACGGCCCATGTCGTCTGAGCCCAGCCAAGTCCGCGCTCCTCGCGCGACTCTATGACCGATTCAATGATCTGGATTGCAACGGGGCTGGGCGTGGTCGAGCCTAACTCGCTCGGTGTGTTCTCGGTGGTCATCGTCTACTCCTAGTCCAAGCAGGCGCCGCGCTGCAGCGCGTACCTACGTGCGTCTCTCGCGTACTCCATCGGGCGGGACCAGCCGGCGGGGGCAAAGCCACCACGCGCAAGCCAGCCAATGAGGGCATCGGCGCAGTCCGCGACTTGCTGCCAGTCGCCGTCGCTCATGCCGTCTGCGATGCCTTGGATCGTTGCTTCGGGGTCCATCGTCTTTCTCCAAGCCGGGCGACCACGCCCGACACACCCAATCTACACTACGTGGGGGACTTGGCCACACAATCCCGAGAAATACTTTCACCAATCGCATGCGCCGATACACAGAATCGGGAGAACAGATACCTTGCATGTGCTCATTCTGAGCGGAGGATGAGGACGGCGGCGGGTGCCCACGAACCAACCTAGAACCTTGCGAGCACCATTCAGCCCCATACCCTCACTTCATGGCAGCCACAGATACCGAACTCGCGAGAGGCGCAGCCATGCGCGCCAAATGGCCACGGATCCTCGCGCTCATCGCCGAAGGATCCTCACTCCGCGCAATCTGCAAGCGGGAGGACATGCCGTCCCGTGAACTGGTCCGAAGATGGCTCGCAGAGGACAGGGAAGCGGGGGGCGAACTGATCGCCCAGTACGCTCGCGCGAGACAATGGCAAGGCGAGGACGCAGCGGACGAAGTGATCACGATCGCGGACGCAGCGGACCCCGACTCGCCGGCCGCGGTGAACAAGGCCAGGCTTCAGGTAGACACCCGGAAGTGGATCGCATCGAAGCTCTACCCGCGTGTGTACGGCGACCGCATCGACGTAGGTGTCTCCGGCTCCATCACCTCGCACCTCGAGGTAGGCGGGATGCTGGCCCACGCCATCACGGGCGGCAGTGCAGCGGGTGCGGTGACACCCCAGACGCTGGGCACGGCACGTGTCACCGTCGATGACGAGCGTGTGGATGACGACACGCATGACGTGGACACAGGGGAGGACGAAGGCGCACACGGTGGACGTGAGGCAGACGCAGGGGACGTGCTAGACCCCGCGACGTAGGGCAACGCGGCACGGGTGCGGCGAAGTGACACGGCGGTCTAGACTCAGGCGTCAGTACCGCTCGAGCAAGTGACACACGGTTCTAGAACGATGCGTCAGTACCGCCCCCCCCCCCTTCGATCCCAAGTCGATCCGGTCCCGCGTGGGGCCCCTCGGACTCCTATATACCCCGTCCCACTCCCCCTCACACTCACCTGTTCTGTGTGTACTTTGGGTCTGGAGGACGACCATGAACGCTGCTGACGATCTACCTGAAGAGGTTCTGATTCCCCCGGGGCTGGAGCAGGTGTTCCACGACATCTGTGGCTGTGGGATGTGTGAGACGTGGGCTTTGGTTCGCGACGTGCTGTCTGCGGCGTCTGAGTCTGGTCTTGGCGCGTGGATTGGTGAGAGTCCTGAGCGAGAGTTCATCGCGCACTATCTTGGTTCGTTCCGGGTGGGTCTGTTGGAGCACGGGTCGTCGGTGTACGGGTCGTGGCCGGCGGAGAAGGGGAAGGCTGCGCTAGTGTGGTTGGACCGGCACATGGCTGCTCTTGATGGGCGGGGTGAGGTTGTTGATTTCGTGGACTCTGACGGAGTGATCCAGGCCTAGGGCTCTTCCGTCCCACCCCCTCTCTCATCCTTCCGCTGTGGATCTTCTGTGTGTGGCTGTGTGGGTGTAGGGTTGTGTTTGGAGGACATCCGATGAGTGACCTGCATCTTGACCCTTCGTACACGTTCACGGAGGAGGTTCGCGCGAAGTTGCGTGAGCACGCGCGTTTCCTGACGAACCCTGTGGTTGATCTGGTGTTGGGTGGTGCGTCTGGCGATGCGGAACTGCTTTCTCGGCCCCCGCGTGAGATTTTCATGGAGTTGGCGTCTCGCGTGAGTCGGGAGTTGGGGCTGGGCGATGAGTGACCTGACGCCTGATGAGGTTCTGCGTGCTGCATCGGACGAGTTCCGTGATGGTCGGTACTGGACCCTGTACGACGAGCGCGATGACGTTCACGTTTCGATTCACGGTGAGGATCTCGCCCGCCAGTTGCTGGAGTGCCGGGAGGCGTTGCGTGCGCTGTATGAGGACGCGGCGCCCGAGTTCGGCTACCACACCGACGACCGGGACGGCCGCATGGTTCTCGACGAGCAGAGCGTGTTGCTTGCCGCCCGCTCCTGCCTACCGGAGACTGTCGATGCTGAGTGACGAGTGGTTGAGGGAGAACTCTGAGTCGAGTCCGAACCTGGAGATTCGGACTCTGTGCCGTCTCGTGTTGGAGATGCGTGGTGCGCTGGCGCAGTTGCGTGATTGGTCTGGCGACCTCGCTCGTGGAGTTGAGTCGGATGCGTCTGCCGATGTTCCGTTTCTGATCGCGCGTCTTGAGGCCGCGAGGAACCGCGCAGGCCAGTACCTACCTGAGACGGAGGTGGGGGCGTGACGTTCATGTGGTGGTTCGGGGGCGTCTGCTTTGGCGCGCTGCTGCTCGCCGCTGATGTGTCTGGGAACTGGGCTCCTGTTTCACTTCTGGCGCTCTGCCAACTTGCTTTGGCTGCGATCTGGAACCTGCACAGGGAGAAGAAGTCGTGAAGATCCCGACGCACTTGCTGACGCCGATGGTGGTGTACCCGAACCATCACCGTGACCTGTGGGCGGACCTGGATGAGAACGGGATCAAGGAACCGCTGGAGGTGGTGGTCCTGACGTTCGACGAGTGGCTGGAACTGTCGAAGCCGGCGGCCGGTTGTCGTCGTGTTCAGCCAGCGCGGTTTCCTGCGCTGTGCGTGAAGGTGGGGAATCAGCGGTTGGCGTGGGCGCGGTCGAAGTCGATCGAGACGGTGGAGGTCGTGGTGTGGCAAGAGTCTGCATCCTGAACTGGACGGCGGGGTATCACGCTGGGTGCGCTGCGGTGTGTGAGTCGCTGGAGCGGTTGCTCGAGGGGCATGAGGTTGTCAAGCGCGTCCATACAGGCGAACGCCTCCCGATGCTGTATCCAGAGGCGGACGCTGTGATCCTGAACGGCGAGGGGACGCTGCACCACGACCGTCCTCACGCTGTGAAGTTCTTGGCGCTGCTCAGCAGATTTCAGTCCGCCGGATTCAATACCGCGATCGTGAACGCGACGTGGGATGCGATGAGTGAGCGGTGGCTGGATGTCGTGCGTGGGTGCGACTTCGTGTCGGCGCGCGAGCCGTGGTCGGCCAAGGCGATGGGGACCGAGAACGTGTTTCCTGACCTGTCGCTGTCGGCGGTCAGGTGGCCGAACAAACTTGGCCCGCACACGAGTCGGATCGTGACAGGTGGGAACGGTGCCGGGAAGTACGGGGACGTGATCGGGGCCTACAGGACAGCGTCCAGCGCCCGGGTGTTCCTGCGTAAGCGGAGCTTCCAGAGCGTGGTGGATGAGTTGGCCGGCGCGTCGATGTACCTGACGGGTGAGTACCACGGGATGTACGCGGCTGCGGCGGCGGGGGTGTCGTGCATGGCGCTGCCGTCGAACACCCACAAGATTGAAGCGACGATCGACTGGCACGAGAGGTCTGGGGAAACGTACCCGTTCTGGCTGTGGTTGCAGAAGTTGCCGCGGCTGACCAAGGAGGTGCTCGATGAAGGTCTTGGGCTGTAGCGTCCAGAAGTCCGAGGTCTGGTCTGTACCGATCTACTGGCTGAACCCGATCCACGAGGTTGATCCAGAGGTGACCGCTCCTCCTGAGTTGTTCGAGGATCTCGACGAGAACGGGATGAAGCACCCGCTGATCGCGTGGCCGATGTCGTACGCTGACTGGCATCGATGGTGTCGGGACCGGCCGCATGTGACCGGGAGTCTGGCCCCGAAGGAGTGGGCTGGGTATCGGGACGGCGGTCATGTGATGCACGACTACAAGCGTGGGACACCGGATGAAGCGGTGCGTACGCTCGGCGAGATGGGCCTGATCTGGTGCGTGCATACAGGGTCTCAGAGGCTATTGTGGGCCCGTTTACGGGGATATACGCAGATCCCGACGGTGCTGTGCGCTACATTCGAGGCTTGCGAGAAGGCGAAAGCGAGGCTGTATCGTGCCTGAGTTCTCCTACGAATGCCACGCCTGTGGATACGACTGGTCGTGCCCAGAGCCGAAACTGGAAGAGTTTGCGTGCCCGGCGTGCCTGGATGCGGATGGTGTGCACCGGGACTTCGGAACGCCGCAAGTGATACTGAGAGGCGAAGGTTGGACACCCACATTTCATTCTGCACAGACTTCCTCCTCGCCCACAACGGCGCCGCGCGATGCACCCGTAGTCGATGCCGATGGTGCAACGAACGTAGACGCGGACGGAGATTCGATCTGGCGGCCGACGGACAAGGTGATGCGCCGGCAACTTCGCAAGATGGGCGCCCCGACACAGGCCAAGGATGTGGACCGGGCACAGGACCAGATTCGCCGGACGGAGCGCGACGCGAACGAGGCGCACGCGATCCTTCAGACGAAGAAGGCGGCGAAGTCTGAGCAGACGAAGAAGGCGTTGGAGGAGAACCTGTGAACCCGAATCTGACGGCCGAGGAGGCCGCGTTGGTTAGGAGGATGCGCGATGCGTACAACGAGGCCAGCGATGGTGGAACGCGCTACCCATCCGCGACGATTCTGTCCGAGGATCTCCACGCACTCTACCGGTCAGCGTGCCTCCACTCCGGGCACTTCGCGGGCAAGTATCTATTCCTCGGGAAACCCGTGTGGAAGGCGTGGGCGCTCCAGCCTCCGCTCCCCGTTGACTCCATCTCCTTCGCTTATGACATCCCTGAGCCATGCAGAATGTGAGGAAGTGCTGTGAGCATCCGTCGAACCTCTGAGGAACTGGAGCTGGAGCGCGCGATCGAGGCTGCCGTTGCTGACGGCAAGACCCGCGAGATCGTGGACTCGTTCATCAACCAGACCCGCGCTGGGCAGCAGGCGTTCCTGCGCATGGGGCGGTACGAGGGGCTGCTGGACATCATGGCGACGGAGTCGATGACCAACTACCGGTTCCGTGAGTCGTTTCGCGGCGCAGTGCTGCTGATGGAGAACAACGGTGTGCTGCTCACGACCGCGTGGTCGATGACCGAGGTGGACGAACCGCCGCCGGAAGTCGAGATCGCGACGGTGGGTTAGAGCATCCCCGAGTAGTCCTCGCCGTCGCTGAGTAGGTCCACGTCGAGCGCGCGGGTCTGGACCGTGAACTCGCCGTCTTTGTTGTCCCACTTCTGCTCTGGCTCGTCGCGACGGTTGAGGCTGACCGTGCCCATCGCGATGATCTCACTGAGCATCAGGATCACGTCAACGAAGTCGTCGTTGCGCCCCGGGGGGTGGCCGTAGCGCACAAGGACTTGGCCCTTCGTCTCGTCCGGCGTGAACCGCTTGTACGACTTGAACTCCTCGTACTGCTCGTAGCAGTTGATGAGTTGGAGACCGCGCTCCAAGAAGATCGTCTGGAGGCGTGTGACGTACGCTGCCTTGCTGTGTACGTTGAACTTGTGTGGGTAGATGCCGTGGTGGTAGCGCGTCCGCATGAAGTCGGCGATCGTCTGCCCAGCACCCGTGTTCTCGTCGCCGTGCCACTGGGTACAGCCGTAGTGCTGGTAGAGACGCGCCGCCCAGACGTACTGCTCCGGCCAGTTCTGCCCGAAGAAGCGCACGATCAACGCTTGCTTCATCGTCGTCACGTCGATCACAGACAGGATCGTGTGGTCGCGGTCCTTGGCCCAGTCCGCGCCCATCACGTAGGTGTGGCCCTTCTTGTAGCCCGAGTGGAGCCACGCCTCCGGCGGCTTGATCGACTCGTCCTGCGCCTTCTTCAGCGCCCGGAGCCCCTCGGCGCGGATGCGGTGGATGAACGGCGGAAGGTCGTCCCCCGTGATATAGGGCAGTGTCAAGATTCGGGGGAGGTTCTGGAAAACAGCGCCGCGGCCCGTCAGGAACTTTGCATAGATTTCCTGTAGACGGTCCTCCTCGGTGACGCAGCCAGCCTCGACCTCCGCAAGCCCCTTCTCGGAGAGGATCGGGTTGGCGAAACTGGGGAAGTTCATGCAACCCCAACTCGCTCGTTTCGGACTCTGGTCCAGCCCCCACAGGAAGAAGGTGTGGAACAGGTCGTTGCCGATCTCGGTCTCGTCGGTCGTGCCGATGAACAGGCCGTAGCCGTCGGAGTCGGCGAGCATGTGGTTGACGACAGACCAGAGCGCGGGGTGAGCCTGCGCGAACTCGTCAACGATGACGCGGTGCATCGCGTGCGGGTAGCCGCGGATGCGCTTGTAGTGCGGGTGTCCACCGGACACGAAGTAGATCCGCATCCCCGTGTTGATGGCTTCGCCGACCGGCGGCTTGATGCCTGCATCCACTTCGATGAAGCGGCGCTGATCTCGAGGCCCGCCGACGACGCGCGAGATCATCGTGGGCTTGGCCTTGCCCGTGTTGATGTCCTTCTGGCCGGGCTTGCCGCCCCACATATCCATGACGTGTTCCATCATCTCGTACGCCTTGTCGTGGCTGGGCGAGATGATGAGCGCGTAGTACTTGCCGGCGGTCTTCACGGCATCTGCCAGGAGCAGGAACGAGATCGACGTGGTCTTGCCGAAGCGCCGGCCGACCGGTGCGACGAATCGCTTGTAGTACTGGGCGAGGTCGATCAGTAGGCGCTGCCCGCCGATCCTCGAGACCCACTCCTTCGTCTCCTCGTCGTAGAACCAGCCCGCATCGTTGGCATGGTCCATCGCGTCCGGGACGAAGGGGCGGAGCGGGAGCGGATCCCCATTTTCCAGGGAGGGCGTCTCACCGGGCTTCGTGCGCGTAAGTTCTATCTGGCAGGGAACTTCGGCATTTGTCTCGGGGTCGGTGTAGGTGACATCTCGGCCGTTGTGGGGCTTGCCCACGAGCTTCAAACGCATCGTGCGGACTTTGGCCGTCGCCTGTGCCATTCGTATCTCTTATCAGGAAAGGCTGACGATAAGACCACAATATGTGGTATGCGTGTTGACCGGAGGCACTGCATGGATCTCAAGAAGCTCTCGGTGGAGGACATCCCGAGCCTGACGATTGCTCAGGTTCAGGAGGCCGTGGCGCTCAAGAAGACCAAGGGGAAGGGGCGGCTGTATCACCACTTCAACCCCGTGGGCAAGGCCCTCCGCGAGCGTCTGACCGAGCCGGAGCCCGCGCCGGAGCCCGAAGTGGTTGCGGCCGCGGAGGTGTCGGAGGCAGCGACCGAGATGGCGCCGCTCCCGTCTGGAGCGATCACGGGACGCGAGTTCATCTACCGCGTTCTCGTGCATATCGCGTCGTCCGAGGAGGGCCGCAAGGACTTCCACTGGATCTGGGCCGGGCTTCGCAAGCCGTATCAGGCGTTCATGGCCGTGAACCGGCTGCTCGAGGAGTGGGGGATGGAGACGCCTCCGTACCTGCCTTCGATCAGCGAACTGGGCCTGTCGCGCGATACCGGCGAGCCGCTGGATCCGCAGAAGAACGGCCTGACGAACCGGATGACAGCGCCGCAGGTTGCTCCGCAGGCGCCCAAGGACATCTACGACGAGATCGCTGGCATGGCTGGCGTACAGCGTGGGTCGCAGGGCGGTGGGGCGTCAGCGGGCTCGCTCGATGGTCCTGAGGGCTTCGGCGAAGGCGTCGATGTGCCGCAGTTCGGAGGTCGGTAGTAGGTGGCAGACCCCACGGTCAACTTCAACGATCAACCCCAAGACCATGCGGCCGACCGGATGATGGGGAAGATCCAGCGTTCCATGCGCCTGATTCGGCGTGTGATGGACGAGCGTCGGAAGTTCGCCGAGGTGCTCCAGATCCGCTACAACGACCAGACCGGGTCGGTCACGCAAGCCAAGGCGATGGACGGCGAGGACTTCCGCCGGCACGGCGAGAACTACTCGTGGGTCTTGATGCGCTACATCATAGCTCAGGTGGCAGGCGAAGACATGTTCATCCGCTCCGACCGCAACCAGGGCGCCGAGAAGGAAGGCATCCCCGGCGACGCGACCACGGGGACGTGGGTCGATGAGTTGATGAAGCGCGCCGCCACCGATGGCGAACTGCTGCACGAGATGGCCGAACTCGGCAAGATGGTCTGCGCCTACGGGTGCGGGGCGATGGTCGTCGGCTACCGGGACGGTGCGGAGCGCCAAGAGGCGCTGCGTGAGGCAGCCAAGGATCACAACGAGGTGATTCAGGAGACGCTGCTGAAGGGCGATCTGGTCGCGAAGCGCGGTCAGGACCACGAGCGCATCCAGTTCCATCTACGCGAGGCCGCCCGCGGTGAGCAGATCACCTCCGATCAGGCCGAGGCACTGACCAAGCGCGCCCAGTCCCACGACGCGATGGCGCTCAAGGAAGAGGCGGCGGCGCAGTTGAAGAAGAAGGACGACGCTCCGGCGTGGGCCTTCGACTGGCGTCTGGCCGACAACAACGTGTGGGCAAACGCCCGGCACGTCGGCGAAGACGTCGTGTTCGACATGACCGTGAACGACAAGCGACACCACGCATTCCGGGCCGAGAAGGTCATGGTGCCGCTCAAGCAGTTCAAGAAGGATCTCTCGTACTCACGCGCCGCTCGGATGCACGAGACGCTCCAAGGCGTCGGCAAGCGCGACAAGTCGATGCTCGCTGACGACGCGCAGCCCTACTCGCAGCACGCAGAGCAGTTGAAGGATCTCCACGCCGAGCCAATGGTCGAGACGTGGCGGGTCTGGATCCGCAAGCCCGACATGCGGACCGGCGGTGTGCGGAGGATCGTCAGCCCGGAACTCCCGGGCATGTGGATCCACGCCGACGAGACCTACCCGTATCTCAACAAGGAGTTGGTCCCCCAGAAGGATGGGACGGAACTCGAAGGGCCGGATCACGGCAAGCCGCTCATCAAGGGCTGGTGGCCGATCGACATCTGCGCTCCGCTCACGGGACCGATCCCGGTGCCTGAGACGCAACTTGGTATCCCGCTCATCAGCCCTTCGTGGGCCCAGCAGATCGAGATCAACCAGTACGCGGCGATCTCGCACGGCAAGGCCAAGCGCGGTCTTCGCATCTTCGTCGGTGACCGCACGGCGTTCTCGGACGACAAAGAGCGCAAGGCCATCGAGATGACGGCGGCGTCGGGGATCGACGGCGCGTTCCACTGGGTCACGCCAGCAGCAGGCAAGACCATCGACAAGGCGCTCGCGACGCTCGACTTCCGCGACAGCGCACCTGAGATCCAAGCCACCAAGAACGACCAGATCAGCACATTCGCCCGTATCGCGCGGATGCCCGAGGCGGCACTCGGACTGGTCGGGACCAGCGGGACGCTCGGGCAGGACGAGGCCGCCAAGACACAGGGCGACGTCGAGCAGGACATGGTCCTGAAGCCGCTCGAGGCCACGGCAGCGTACGTGATCCGCGCGTGGGCGGGCCTGATGCGCGAGTACTACTCGGAAGAGAAGTTGCGTCGGCTGCTCGGCGCGCGTGGCGCCAAGGCGTTCATGAAATACAGGCACTCGGCCCTCGACGGCGACAAGTTCGAGATCATGCTCGGTTCTCGCGCGAAGAAGCGCGAGGTCGTGGACCGCAAGCAGACCGCCGAGGCGATCCAGTTGGCCAACGAGGTCTTCGAGGACGACATCGGCGCTCCGATCTACGACATGAAGCCGCAGTTCGAGACGCTCCTGCGCTCGCTGGGGCTTGGTGGGCTGGAGCCGCTCAAGAACTTCCAGGAGGATCCGCGCTACGGCAAGGTTCTCCAGACGCTCGACGCTCTCGCGATTGCGATGCAGGAGATGCGCAAGGCGTTAGGCATCGAAGACGACAACAAGGCAGGTTCGGCTGGCGCTACGCCGGGGCCGGACGCAACAACTTCGCTCGACGGTCAGGCCCCACAGACGGGCACCCTGAACGCCGGAGCGCGGAGAGACACAGTCGGGGTCTGACGGTCAGATCCCACAAGGAGGAATAGTGGCTGAAGCAAGCGAAGCCCCGGTCAACCCGGAAGTCGCGAAGGTTCAAGCGATGCTGGCAGAACTCGACGCTGGTGACACGGAAGTGTCCCAGTCCGAACCCATCTCCAGCCCGCCCGAACCGATCGACATCCGTGATGACGGGCAACCCGGCGAAGCAGAAGCGTCCAGCGAGAACACCGATGAACCGGAAGCGCCCGCCAATGAAGATGCGGACACTCCCGAGGAGCCGGCAGGGGCGTTGGATCTTGAGTGGATTGACAAGCAGGACTCGGCGTACGCCGACTTCCTGACAACTCTGCATGAGGAAGGCAAGCTCGACGAGGACACCTTCAAGTCCGTCAAGCAGGCGTATCAACCCCGACGAGGGATGAACGCCGCCCAGCAACGCGCTGCCGAAGCCGAAGCCGCCGCACAGAAGTGGGAGGAGACAGGGAAGCCCCTGTTCGAGTCCGACGATGCGCGCCGGGACTTCTTGGAGTGGCGTGATTCGCGGGAGCGTGGCGAACCGAAGGCGAATCCGCTCGACGGGATCAAGGACCGGATCAAGACCGCGCTCACCGAGGGAGACGACGACGATTTCGCCGCCGCGCTTCTGGAGGGAATGCAGACGGTGTCCAAGCACAACATCACGGACACACGCCAGCAGGATGCAGCAGCGGCACGCGAGATCGAGACCTACAACGACTCGCTGATCGACTGGGCCTCGGCCGTCAAGCAGGAGTTCATCGACGTAGAGGGCGCGACGCCGGAGGACGTGACTGCTGCGTCCAAGGCGCTGGAGGCGACATTCAATCGCCGAGGCCACAACGCGATGGACATCGTCCGCAGTCAAGAAGACCTACGGGCCGAGATGGCACCGTTCGTCGAGAAGGCCACCACTCAGAGGAAGTTCGACGAACTCCTCGGCAGACAGTCAGACAGGTCCAAGCAGTACAACGGGAAATCACTCAAGGCGTCCTCGTCGCCGGCCATTTCGCCGAAGGTTGAGGAAGATCTGACGACGTTCTCGGGCCGCACTCGTGCGCTCCAGAACGACCCAGAGATCCAAGACCTGATGAAAGGGCTGAGCGACATCTTTTGACTTTCTGCCCCTGAGGGGGCTGGAGATCAATAGTGACGCTTCCCAGTGCAACGAATGTCTACGACGAGCTTTTCACTCGTGTGGCATTCAAGGTGGTCGGTTCGCCCGGCTACAAGGACGTGTTCTACAAGGGCCGTCCGCTCCTTCGCGCCGTCAATGAGCGCAAACTCTCGTGGTCGGGATCCAAGCAGATCGCGCACCGCATCAACCTCGGCAACTCGGCACAGGGCGGTTCGTACGCCAAGTCGGATTCGCTGACGATCACCGACGTGGTGAACGAGACGTGGGCCGTCTACGACCCGCGGTTCTACCTCGAGCCCATCGTCATCTTCTTCCAGGACCGCATCAAGGCCGGCACCCTCGCGGGCGTGCAGGGCATCGTTGAGACGCGCATGACTGACGCTTCCGAGCGCCAGCAGCAGCAGATCCTCGACCACCTGTGTGCTTCGTCGAAGGCCGCCAGCACCGACATCGAGCCTCTGCTCACCTACGTCAAGTCGTCGGGTGCAGCGGGTGGTCTCAACCCGGCCACGGCGGGTCAGAGCATCTGGGCAGCCCAGAACTCGGACACGATCGACTGGTCGGCTGCGGGCATCAACAAGGCTCGTCAGGAGGCGTTCAACTCCTCCAAGGGCGGGAAGACGATGTACGACCTCATGGTCATCCCGCAGACGATGTACCAGGAGTCTCTGGAGGCCGGCGACGGCAAGGTCCAGATCAACCTCGACGCGAAGACCAAGGCGGGAACGACGAACTCCGACCTCGGCACGATGGGTCTCTCGATCCTCGGACGGCCGGTCATCTGGGACAACACCTGGACGACCAACCAGTCCACGACGTGCCTGGGCCTGAACTTCGACGGCATCCACATGGTCACGCACAGCCAGTACGACGGCTCGGTTGAGCCGTTCGAGAGCGCCTTGACTGGACGTATGGATGCGTCCGTCGGTTGGCGCCGATTCGTTGGTCAGCTCACGCTGAGTGACCGGGACATCCAGTTCAGCCTGACCACGGTCAGCTAGGAAGGAGCAGAACATGTCTCTCAACATTGCTTCGACTCCGTTCACCTCCTTCAGCACCACGCAGAATGGCCCTCTGGGTCAGGTCGTGTGCAGCGAGGACGGCGTTCGGTACTGCTACGTCTACAACGCGGGTGCTGACGCGCTCGTGGTGGGCGACGCATGTTCTCCGTACGAGACCACTCCGGCGCTGGGGCACATCTCCAGCACCGTCGGGACGGTCTTCGCGACGGGGGATGGCACGGACATCGCCACGATCCCCGCGGGCATCGCCATCAGTGCGATTCCGGCGGCCTCGTACGGTTGGATCTGGTGCGGTGGGCAGTCGCTCACGCACACGATCACGACCGACGCGAGCGTGGTCAAGGGCGATCCCTTGGTCATCGACGACGGTGGGGTTGTGGTCATCACGGGCATCGCCGCCCTGACCGGCCACGGCTTCATGGGTTGGGCGCTCGCCACCGACGCCAGCCTCGTGCTCACCGGAGCGATCCTCAAGGGTTGCTGCTGGGACAACTAGTCCTACGGATTCAAGGGGGCGCCTCTTCGGGGGCGCCCCTGACCCCCACCAACTTCGGAGACTCCCATGAGCCGCCCCGTGAACCTTGCGTGGAACTACACGTACAAGAACCTCCAGCAGACCGGCGCAGCGTCGGACGTGACCATCTGGGATCCCGCCGCTGGCAAGGCTGTGTGCATCCTCAAGATCGTTGTGTCCACCCTTGGCGCCGCGCTCGTACAGATCACCGAGGGCGCGGACGCCGCTGGCACCCGCATCCTCGACACCTACATGGCTGCCAACGAGACCATCGTGCTCGACTTCCCTGTGGAAGCGCCACTCAACCTCGACCCCGACTCGATCCTCACGCTCACGACCAGCGCAAGCAACTCCAAGGTCTCCGTCCTCGGCGTAGAGGTCTAGCGACCCATGTCGCTGACCTTCGAGAACATCGTCCGCGAGGTCCAGAACCTCCTGAGCGACAAGGGCGGCACGTCCAAGCGAACCATTGAGCGGTTCGTCAACATGGCTCAGCGCGACATCGCGGGCAAGCACGATTGGCCCAACCTCCTCGTGCGCGACTTTGTCAGCCTTGTCGCGCCCTACACCACTGGCACCGTGTCAACGTCCACCACGACAGTGACCGGCGTCGGGACCACGTTCACGTCTGGGATGGAAGGCCGCAAGTTCGCCAAGGACTACAACAGCCCGTGGTACGAGATTGCGACCTTCACGTCCTCGACCGTCATCGTCCTCGCCGACGACTACGCCGAGACGGACCTCTCTGGCGCGACCTACGTGATCTACGAAGACCGCGTGTCCATGCCCGCGAACTGCGAAGGCATCCTCGGCATCTGGCTGCACGACACGAGCCGGCGGATCCAACTGGACGACCGCACCGAGTCGCAGCTCCCTTTCTGGGGGCCGAACGCCGAGTGGGGCGGCTACGTCCGGCAGGCCGACAAGCCGTACCAGTTCGCTGTGGTCGAGAACGATTCCACCGGGGCCTTGCAGATCCAACTCGGTCCCTATGCGCCTGACTCCGCCTATCGACTGGAGGTGATCTACCGCAAGGATGTGGTGGACGGCACGATGGGGCTTCTCGACAGACTGGCCCAGCCGCTCATCAACCTCGCCTACGCCTACTGTGCCCCTCGAGACCATCAGGATCAGGCGCAGCGCATGGAGGCGTGGGCGATTCGCAAGATCGAAGAGGCGTGGGCAGCCAACCGTCGTACCACCGAGACCTTCCGCGTCGGGCAGATGACGTCCGTGGACATCACCGATCCAGCGCCCTTCTACGTGAACTACCGGAGTCTGGAGGGGCAGTAACGTGCCGAAGGTTCCGCGTGAAACATTCCTCGGGCTGAACACGAAGGCCGAGGAGGAAGGACTGCCGCTCGCGTACGCGACGACGTGTCAGAACTTGCGTCTGAACACTGGTCGTCCGAAGCCGCGGCGCGGGCGGGACCGCGTGTTGCGCGCGGGAGACAACCAGTCCGCGTTGGACCTGAACGGCTCCACTCAGGACGTGCTGGTATCGGCCCCGACGACGGCCTGGACGCTCAAGCGGTACTGGACCTTCCGCATGATCATCGAGCCGGACACGGTGTCGGGGACTCAGTACCTCGTCGGCTGGTCGAACACGACGCGCCCGTTCATTCTGTACCTCAACGGCTCGACACTGACGTGGACCGTGGTGGATACCGGCGACACGGCCGTCACGCTCACATCAACCGCCGCCATCACCACGGCAGCGACCGGCATCCAGTTGGAACGCAGGGGCACGACGCTGACGATGTACGTGAACGGGCTCGCAGCCAGCGGGGACACGGACACGATGGCGGATCTGGACTGCAAGGTGCCGACCGGCAACCTGTTCTTCGGCTCCGACCAGACAGCCAACTACTTCAACGGGTCGATCGAAGGGCCGGAGCTGATGGACGGCTGCCACCTGACGAACGAACCACTGGTCCGCAACGGCGACCCGATCACCTGTCGCGCGTGGTACGACCTGAAGTCGCAGGGCAACAGCATCGTCCGCGACCTCTCGCGCTTCCGCAACCACGGCGAGACGCAGAACGCTCCGTCCGAGGTGACGACTCTCGCTCGCGCCCATCGCCCCATCCGTGGACTGCGGCCTTACGTGGCGCGCGGCGGGCGCAAGCGGATCTTCTTCATAGCGCACAACCTCCCGTACATCGCGGAGGTGACCTAGTGGACGAACTCGTACATCGCTCTACCGACCGCCTCGTTCAGCACGTCTATCGCCCAGAGGACTTCTGCCTCGATAGCACGTTCACAGTCCACACGGAAAGTGCCTCGGATCTCGTCCAGTCGTTCACGCTCACTGACGCAGGGGGATGTGACGATGCCGCGCCCGCTCCCGGCGCTGAACAAGCAGGCATCCGAAGGCGAGTGGTTGACCAGCCCGGCAGCGTGCATGAGTTCATGTGCGACGATCTGGCGACTGCCGACGAATGTCTCGATGCGCCGAACGGTGATCTGGGTCTCCCCCGACACGACCTCGGTCCAGCCATTGAGGCCATCCGGCAGAGACTCCGAGAAACGGACGAATACATCCGTCGGCATCGCGCACGGATCACACTCCTGTGCGCCGCACGCCGTCAGCAGCAGAAGAACTGGGAGAACTTGCTTCACGGCTATCAGCGTAGGCTGGGCAGGAGACGCGACTGATGCCGGTCATCGTCCACCCGATCGCGAAGGCTGGTGCGGTGACGCAACCCACGTCAACGTACAGGCTTGCGCTGCCGACGGCGGAGTCCGAGCGGATTCATGGCGGCACGCCTGTGAGTACCTGCCGGCTGCCGTTCAACGCGGGTATCGGGATTGCGGACGGCGTGGGGGCACTCCAGACGGCGTTCAATGACGACATCCTGCGGGTCAGCCTATTGGCCCCGAGCGCCGCGCCGACAGCCACCCCAACCGGCGCACGGGCGACAGCGATCCTGGACCTCGACGTGTCCACAGATGGGGCGTACAACCCGGCGAATGATGAGTACATCTCAGCGCATTTCTCTGTTGTCATGTTCAAGACGAACCTGACTGTCGGCGCGTCAGCGAACATCGAGATCCTGATCGGGGCCTCTGCGTCAGACACGCTCGACAATCTTCAGAGTTGGGTGAATCAGACGCCGGCCGACGACGGTGTGAAATGGCAGGCGTCAAACTCATTCAACTCTGATCCAAGCGGCGTGATCGAGGTGACGTCAAAGACGTCAACCACACTCGCGCTCCGGGTGAGGGAGTACGGAACCAGCGGGAACGCCGTATTCGCGGGGTTGCAGTCTGGCACATGGACTGACTGCGATTTCGGGAGCAAGGGCGCCACGGTTTCTATCTTCGCTGGCTACTTCGAGAACGGCACTGATGGCTCCGGCACGGCGCCCTCCGCTGGTGACTACCGTTACTCATACACGTATGTTCGCTCGTCAGACGGGGCTGAGTCCGGTCGTTCACCTGAGGCGACCGCCTCGCAGGGCACCGCGCAGAACATCGATCTCGCGTCTCTTGCGGACCCGTCCCCGGCCGACGCCTCAATCGACTTCATCCGGATCTACCGCACCGAGGACACGGGCATTGAGTTCTTCCGTGTCGGCGAGATCGCGACCGGCGGTGCGGGCACGTACACCGACTCCACCGCAGATGGCGAGGCCGACGGCTCGCTTCAGGGCTACGGCAACGTGCCCTTCGATGACCTCGCACACAAGCAGTACCGCGGGGGGATGGCGCCCAGAGGGCGCGTCGTCGCTGTGTGGGGAGGACGCGGCGGCGCGCGGTTGTGGGCCGGTGGCGCGTGGATTCTGGAAGACTACTCGGTCGGCACCGCATCGGTGATCAACAACGATCCGCCGGATACGGCAACAGTGACACTCAGCACCGCAGCCGTGCCGACCGACGATATGCGCTTCAACACCTTTCAGGTCGATGGTGACTCAGAGACGTACACCATCATGGCGGTGGCTGAAGCAACGCGCGTGCTCACGCTGGATCGCTTCTACCAAGGGTCAACGGATCCGACAGCCTCCTACACCATCAAGGACACTCGGGACGCCAATCAGGCTCATGCGTCCGAGGAACTGCTCTACAACCAGTGGCCCGTGGACAACAACCCGGGCGGCGTGGACCCGGAAGATGACGACATCGGCATCACCGCGTTCGTGCCGAAGACTGGCTACATGCTCATGTTCAGCCGCACCGGGCGCTACGCCCTCACAGGCGACGGGCCGGACTCCTGGGCAATCGACAAGCTGGGCGACGAGGGGTGTGTCTCACAGGGTTCCGTCGTGAACCACGGCAGCACCTCCTTCTGGATTTCGCCGAGCGGGGACGTATACGCACAAGTTGGCGACGGGGTTCCGAGTTCCATCTCTTCACCCGACTTTGATCCAACGAATACGCTCCCGTTCGGCATCGACCGGACGACGGCTCGCATCAACTGGAAGCACGCGCACCTGATCGAAGGCGTCTACTGCGAAGACGACGAGATCATCATGTGGGCGGCCCCGGTGGACGGGGCCTCGTACAACAACGAGGTGCTGGTCTTCGACGTAGCGGCGAGTCGCTGGATGACGGACTCCTCAGAGCACTCCGCGATGGTCTGCACCGTGGACGCCGACGGGAACAACGTCTGCCTCGCTGGCGACATGATGGGCAACCTCTGGCACGCTGATCACACCGACGCCACCAACTCGGATGGGGCGTTCGGGTTCGAGCCGGTCCAAGCGGTCGGGTCGTCCTCGACGACATCCTCCCTCGATCTCGCATCCGGCACGCCCTATCCGACCTCCGGCGAGGGGCTCGCGGGCGTGCCTGTGACGATCGGGTACGCCGACGGTTCTCTGGCCCACGCCATCATCGAGTCCAACACGTCCTCGGTGCTGACGCTCCGGGCGCTGCTCACGACCGCCCCCTCGAGCGGCGAGCGGTCCAGCGCCGGCTGCATCCCGTCGATCTGGAAGTCGGGCCGGTTCCACGCTGGCGACAAGTGGGATGCCTCGACCATCCGGTCTATCCAGATCGGGCACCAGAAGGACTCGGACGGCGAGTTCCACTTCGCCTACGCAGACGACGAGGACTCGACTCTCCGGTCGCCGGATGTGGACGTGGACGTTCGCAAGGGCGATTTCACTGCGGAGGACCGGGCCTCTCGCTTCACGTTCGACGAGCGGACGTACGGGGCGCAGATCCAGATCACGATTCTGGAGCAGGGCCTGACGACCGCGGCACTGACCTACATCACGACCGACGTCGAGGGGAGGAAGGCCTGATGGGTACGTGGACCATCCCCGGCCCGGTCATCGACAAGGACAACACAATCCTTCGTACTGTTCGCTTGGCGTCTGAGTCAGACCGGGCCCGCAGCGTCACGGACTGGAACCGCGTGCGCGTGGGCGTCCGCGACGGAGCGTACGTGTCCTATATCGGGTCGTGGGACCAGTCGTCCAACAAGATCGACCAAGGCAACCCGCGTCCGCTGCTTGGGGCCCGCCGCAAGAACATGAGGCTGCGGAGTGGGCAGCAGATCATCATCGAGATGAAGGATGCTGGCTCCCCGTCGGACCCGACCGACATGGCTGTGACGCTCCAGCTCGCGCTCGACGGCGCGAGGACGGGGAGGCGTCGTCCCCTGATCAAGACAGGCGGCGGCTCCTCGCTGGCCGACCGAATCAACGAGTCGGGAATGCACGAGCGGAAAGTCCGCATCCCGATCACAGCGGAGCCGTCCTGATGGCCAAGCCTCGCAACCCCGTTGAGTTCATCGGCTTCCTGCTCAGGAACATCCTGAGCCAGCCGTCGAGGCGTCTAGGCGGGCGTACAGGGCGGAATGCTCTGGGCGGGCTACCGAGCGACCCGGGCCGGCCGAGGCGTAAGAAGCGACGCATGAAGCCCACCCCGGGTGTGTCTCAGGCGTTCCGCACCAAGAAGGCGTGCAAGACATGAGGATGATCACGATGGGAGTTTCCCATGCCTACTGATGACTTTGCCCTCCGGCCTGGGTTCACCCAAGAGGACCGGCGCGGACTGCCGTTCATTCTCAACAAGGGCGTCGGCAACGATTTCGGGCGAGCCAACCCTCGGGACCGAGTGGACACCCTGCTCGGGTCGATGCTCTCCGAGGCGTTCTCCCTCGCTGACGTCGAGGACAGTCGCGACCGCGAGGCGCTGGACTTCGAGCGCGGCGAGTTCGAGTCCTTCAACCGGGACTTCGAGGGGCGGCAGGACCGGCTCTCGCGCATGTTCCGCTCGCAGGCGTCCGACCAGATCGGCGCTCAGGCGCGCGAAGGTTTCCGTGGCCTCCGCGGGATGATCGGGCGTCGGGGTCTGAACCCGAACAGCGGAACCGCTGCAGCACTCGCTGACCGCATCGCAGGCCGCCAGCAGGGCCAACTGATCGGCGCCCGCCGAGACATCGCGCTCGATGAGGAGCGCCGCCGCAGGGACCACGCGCTGACGAGGCTGCAGGCCGGCGGCAAACTCGCTGACCGGATTGCTACGCCGCCCTCCGTACTCAGGCTGGATGCGATCCAAGACGTGACCGGCGTCCTCCGCGCCAAGAGCCAAGAGGCGGAGGCGAGGAGCCAGTCGAGGAAGCTCAGGAAGGACGCGATGATCGCCGGGGGGCTCAACGCAGCGGGCACAATCGCGGGGGCATTCATCTAATGGCACGCCTACGCTCCAAGGGAATCCAGGGTCAGTCGGCGAACACGACCGGGGCACAGTTGCGCGCCCGCGGCGGCGAACTCATCGCTGGCGGGATTGCGTCGGCCTTTGGTGCCGTGGGCGGGGCGGTCCAGAACAAGAAGGCACGGGAGGCGGCGCAGGCGGAGGCAGAGAAGTCCCGCCGTAATGCACTGCTGATCGAAGGCGAGCGGTCTCGTCAGAAGCAACTGGACCGCGAGTCGCGCGAGGGCATCGCCACTCTCAACGCAAAGGCCCGCGTCGCCGCGAAACTCGTCGGCGACTCCAAGGCCACACAGGCGAAGGCTGCCGCAGCGTTCGAGGAGATGAAGGAACTCCAGTCCATCGCGTCTGAAGCAGAGGGCCGCGGGGGCAAGATTCCGACTGAGGTTGAGAACCGGATCTCCGTGCTCAAGGCTGGGCTCGGCGGACTGGCGAACATGCTCAACATGACGCAGAGCAGGATGCAGGCCGAGGGGGTCAAGGAGCCTGCGATCGAGAGCGTGCCGCAACTTCAGGACGATGTCGCGAAGTTGGAAAGCGAGCGCCTCCAACTCAAGAGCGCCCTCTCCCGTCTGGAGAAGAACAAGAGCCCCGAGCGGCTCAAGAGCACGGTCCGGCGCCGCATCACGGATCGGATGGGCCTCAACAAGAAGGCATCGGACGAGGCCGGGGCTAGGGCGGAGTTCGCGACCCAGCAGTCAAAGGAGCGCCTCGCGGGCGTGCTGGAGCAGCGCCGCCGGGAGACTGAGGTTCGCCAGTTGGTCACAGCCGCGAAGGACAACGACCTCCCGTTCAAGTTGGTCCAGTCCCAGATCGAGAACATCCGCGACGGTGCGACCGAGGACGCCGAGGACGCGATCCGCTTCGTCGAGGACGAGCGTGATCGGCTGCTCGCCAATGACAGGGCCGCCGAGGCGAAGGCCTTGGCCGACAAGGCTACGGCAAAGAAGATCGAGGGGGCTCAGTCTGCTCGCGCGAGTTTCAAGTCCGTGGCCAAGCCCGACCGACATGCGAGTCAGGAAGACATCAACACGGTTGCAAAGAAGATCGACGGGCCGAAGGACATCAACGGCGCGCACGAGGAACTCGCCAAGATCCGCCGCCAGAACGCCGCCATCTCTGAGCAGCGTAACAAGCATCCGCTCAAGGGTAAGTCGTTCCCGATGACGAAGGATGAGGACAGCGAGCAGATGGTCCTCGACCTCTCCGCAATCAGCGGATGGAGTGACGAACTGATGGCAGCCAGTCTTGTCAACCGTGAGCAGGGTGATGCTCGTCGGCGTGAGGGGCTTGAGGCCAAGTACCAGTTCTCGAAGATGGGCAAGGGCAGGCAGGCTGCGCTGATCAACAAGTTGATTGGAAAGCGCCCGGTGGATGAGGAGGAGGCAGCGAAGGCTGAACTGCTCCGCATCTCCGGTCTGGACGAGAAGGATCTGGAGTCGCCCGGGGCACTGGGCGTAGACGCTGCGGAGGATGCGGCGCGTGCTGACCCCAAGCGCGCTGCGGCGAATCAAGCCGTCGGCTTCGCGATGAACGACACAGAGTGGGCTGAGTACAAGAGGGGCCTCGGTGGGTGATCGGATGGAACAGGTCCGCGCTGCTGCCGCCGCTGAGAAAGAGCGGCGCATGGGCATCGTGCGCGAAACGGCTACGCTCAAGCGTCGCGCCCGTGGTGTCCCGATCGGGCAGGAGTTCGCCGAGGACAAGGTCATCCGCGAGGAACTGGAGGATGCGTTCTTCACGCAGTCCAAGGACCGAGCCATGTTCTTCGTCCGCGACACCCTGTTCAAGTTCGCGCAGGACGGCAGGATCAAGACGCCTGAGGACGCTCAGAATCTCTACCAGCGCATCAAGCACATGCAGGAGAAGTTGTACGAGCGCGAGCCGCAGGAGTTCCGCCGGCTCGGCGTGCTCCCCATCGGACACAAGGGCGACCAATCCGGGTCGTGGCTGAAGTCCACGCTGGCTGGCGTGATCCAAGGCAGCGAGGGTCTGATGGATAGCGTGTCGTTCGGCTACTGGGACGACGCGATGAAGATGATCAACCTGAGCATCCCGGGGATCACATCGGCGAGTGAAAAGGAACGCCAGGAGACCCTCGCCCGGATGCAGCAGGAGAACCCGACGGCGTCTATGGCGGGCCACACGATCGGCTCAGTCACGGGACTCGCCGCCACGCTCCCGCTTGTCGCCGGACGGCTGCCCCAGGCGCTTCAGGCTGGACGGGCGGCAACGGCGGTGGGCAAGGTCGCCCAGGCAGCGAAGGGCGGTGCAGCATCGTTCGCGGCCCTTGGGTTCCTCCGAGACCCCAACGCCCCAGGCGCAGAGGGCAGCAAGATCCAGTTCGCCAAGCGTGTGAGCAACGCCGCAGAGGGCGCACTGTTTGGCGCAGCCGTCGCCCCTGTCAGCGTTGCGGGCAAGAAGTTGACCGAGGGCCTCGGGCGCATCTTCGCGGAAAGCGTCGAGAAGTTCGGGCCTCGTTTGGCGTCTACCGCAGAGCGGGCGGGGCGTGCCATCGGCGGCGCCGTCGAGTTCCAGGCCATCGCAAACATGCCTCTCCCTGGGCAGGAGACGGCAATCGAGGATCTCCTCGCCGGGCGACTCGAGGAGGCCAAGGTCAAGACGCTATCGGCTGCCATCGCCGGGGGGTTCATGAAGGCGGTCAGCGGAGGCAACCTTCGCGCGAAACGGCAGTTCCGCCGTGAACTGACTCAGAAGTTCGAGCGCCTGCTGATGGAGCAGAAGTTCGGCACGCCCAAGGGGAAGGCGAAGGCGACGGCCACGCTGGGGGCGCTGGACGAGATCGGTGTCCTCCCAGCACGGGTCAAGGCAGACGCTGATCCTGCGGTCGCAACCGAGAGCCCTGCGGTCGGCAAGAAGGGGCGGACGCTCTTGTCAATGAAGGGCCCCGGCATCCAAACTCCGGGGGCCAAGGTCGAAGCTCCTGCGAAACCCGGCGATGCCCCGCGCATATCGGTCCGCGTCCCCAAGAACCCCGGGGATACGCCTCAGCAGCAGTTCGGGCCTCAGACGGGCCTTCTCGATGCGACGATTCCGCAGAAGGTGTGGAACAGCGTCAAGACCGTGTTCAACGGCTGGGTTCGCAACCTCGCCGACAACCTCGCCACTCGCATCGACCGCACGCGCAGGGCTGAGGAGTTCGCGGTTGCCCAGAAGGTCAAGCATGCATCTCGCGGGCTGAACGCCACGGACCTTGAAGACATCGGCGCCGCGATTGAGGGCATCGGCAACCTCCGCACTGGCAAGGCGGTTAATCCAAAGGCGTGGTCCGCTCGCAAGTTCCGGGCGATGAAGGCGATCAAGGCCGAGTTCGAGAACCAGCGCAAGCAGTTGAACGCGCACATCGAGCGCGCCAGCGGAGGCAAGGAGAAGGAGTACATCTCCTACATCGAGGACTACCTTCCCCACTTCTATTCAGACAACACGTCGAAACTCAACGAGTTCCTTGGGAAGTGGAGGCGCAACAGCCCGAACGCCAAGAAGCGTAAGTTCCCTACGCTGCAGGAGGCGCTTGACGCCGGGCTCACTCCGCGCACGCAGAACGCGGCCGAGTTGCTCCGAACGTACTCCTCGCTGAACTGGCGCGTCGCCACGACGAAGGACGCGATCTACTCGTTCGGCAAGTTGAAGATGGAGGACGGGCGACCGGCGGTTTCCCCGACACGCGGGAAGGGGATGGACGACTATGTCAAACTCGACAACGAGTTGATCCGCCGCTTCCGCTACGGAGGTAAGTCGAGCAAGGGCGAGGGCGTCCTCCTCTATCGCGATGGCGCGTTCGTCCACCCCGAAGCCGTCGGCGCCGTCAAGGCGATGACCGAGGCCAAGTTGTCGAACAGGATCCTTGGTGCGTGGGAGGGCTACAACGCCATCGCGAAGAACGCGCAGTTGACCGCCTCGTTCTTCCATGACATCTCGCTGCTGGAGAGCGCGCAGTCCGTCATGGGCCCGGCGCGCGGGATGCTTCGCATCCTCCAAGTAGATCCCGCGTTGGGCAGGCGACTGCTCGTCACCACACCGGGTCGAGCAGGTAAGCGCCTGCTAGAGAAGGGCGTCAAGAACGGAGAGACCGCGGAGGAGTTCGCCCGAGACGCGATCATGCACGGGCTGCCGATGTCGGTGCCCTCGGACGTGCGCCAGAGCCGTCTCGACAAGATTTGGCGAGGAATGGACGCGGCGCTCGGCGGGAGCCAGACAGCGCGTGCCGCCGGTCGCAAGGGCAAACAGTTCTTCGAGGCTCGTCAGAACATGCTGTGGGGCTACCACCAACGACTCAAGGCGCTGTCCTACTACGAACTTGTCAAGGAACTCGCGCCTAAGACCGATCCTAAGAACCTTCCGAAGTTGAAGGAAGAGATCGCCTCATTCGTCAACGATGCGTACGGCGGGCAGGAGTGGATCAATCACAAGTGGATGCGCCACCCGAAGGTGCGCCAGATGGTCCACGCCATCGTGTTCGCGCCGGACTGGTCGCTGTCGAACATTCGCGTGGCGAACCCCGGGTTCGGTGAGCAGTACAAGGTGCCCGCGCTCAAGGGCGGGACACTGAACCCGCGGCGGCGGATGTGGACACGTTACTGGAAGAACATGGTCGTCTCGCAGGCGATGATGGGCTACGCCGCGCAGGCGGCGATTACCACGGCGTTCGGGGATGAGTCGAAGGGCGACAAGATGTTCGTCCACGACAACGAGCCGGGCAACAACAGCCCGCTGTTTCCGAACGTAGACATCACGCCGCTTGCGCGGCTGGTTCGCGATACGCCCGTGCTCAAGGGCCTGCTTGGCGGCACGATCAGTGACTCCAAGACGGAGGAGCAAAGGGTCTACGCCCACGGCGGCAAGCAGGCGCGTGAGGTTGCGCGCTACGCCCCGGTGACACTCAAAAACCAGATTTTCTCCAAGTCGTCACCCGCAATCCGCCAAGCATTTGCTCAGATCACCGGCACAGAGGGGCCCGGCTGGACAACGGACTTCCAACGCGAGGAAGACAAGACGGGCAAGTTCCAGTTCTGGGAGCGCCTGAAGTACCTCGGCGGAGACTTCGTTCCGTTCTCGCTTCGTGGGGGCCAGTTCGCCTTGTCGATCCCGGCCAAGAAGGGTATGACCCCGTTCAAAGCCGAGCGCGAAATCACCCACATCCTCCGCGAGTACGCGGAGCCCGGTATCTACACGAGGATCACACGCCCCTCACGGGCGAAGTTTACCGAGAAACTCGCCACGCTGGTCGGGGACGCGCTGGAGGCGGCCGAGATTAACGGCCATGACCCGAAGAAGATCCTGCAAGACGCGGTCAGCGGAGTCCGTGGGCATTACTACCGGGCGCTCTATGACCAACTCCAGAAGGGCGAACAGCTCAAGGGGAACGAGTCCTCGGCCCGTGCAGTAGTTCGCCTCAACGCTGGTCTCTCGAACGTCCTCGAGAGCCTTGAGCGGCGCGGATTGAAGATGGACACGGAGACCCGCAAGATGATCCGGAGCGCCATGGAAGCGGCTGCGGAGGCCGAAGGTGTGCGACTGCGAAGGAAGTCGCGGAGGCCGGGGAAGTGATCCGTACACTGAGACCATTCCAGACCTCGAGAGGGTGGGCCCAGGATTGTCCTCCTCGACCTGCTTCGGCAGGGGGCTCACCGTTCTCGGGGTCGAAACGAGGAGGATTGACATGCAGAAGATTCTGATTCTAGGAGCGGCGCTGCTGTTTGCGGCGTGCTCGAGCACGAAGGGGCCGGGCGTCGGTTGCGACGACTGCGCGGTGGCGGAGGCGAACCCTGTAGGCGCCGGCTCCAACGCTGCGGCTGCTGCTGCGTCAGGGGGGCAGCGGGCGAACCAAGCCCCTTTCAGCGGCGAAGCGGGGGCGCGTATCGACCCGCAGACAACCGTGGGGCGCGGGACGGGCGACACGTCCGCGTCGTCAGCCGACCGGGAACACCGCGAGACGGCGTCCGGCGGCGCTCAGAACGTGGCCGTCAACGTCCCGACGTCCGCGCGAGCGGCGGCGGGCGGGGGTGGTACGAGCGCGTCCGTGGTCTCGGCCAAGGGAGTGGTGACCATGTACATGGCCGCACTCCAACTGGCGATGGCGCGAGGCGACTCGCCAGAGCAACTCAAGTTCCTCTCGGAGCAGCTGGCTGCGGCACAGACGGTGCTCGCAACGGTGGAAGCGGGGACGCGGGCGAACATCGTGAATCACTATCACCAAGACCATCAGAACAACACGCTGTTCGGCGTATCGAGCAGTTCAACGGATGGCCGCCCATCGTCGGCGTCAACGGAGGCGGCGGCAGCGGCGGTGACGAAGATCAGCGAGGCGAACGCTCCGTTCGAGAAGCCTGCCCCGATGGCGGCTGAAGGATCAAGTGATGTGCCCCCGGCGGGGGCCCCCGACGATCCTCTCGCACCCGGGGACGGTGAGTGATGCGGCGCTCTACTAATCTCCTACTAATCGTGTGCGGATTAGTAGTTGTGGGGTTCTGCGCTATGGCCCTCGGCGGCTGCACGATGGGCAAGATCGTGGACGCGGACAACACGGGCTACGGGGATGCTGGCATCTCGGTGCCGATCTTCGCGCCGCTCCCGGGCTGCGAGAAGGGCAAGTAGCATCAGCAACTTCCAGACCCGAATCGCTCTCACCCTGAACGGACGCGGGTTCTCGTTGATCGAGGATCTCGTGTACGACGGGAACGAGGAGCAGTTCACTGTGCCCGCGGGGTTCGCCACGGACCTCGCGAGCACGCCTTGGTTTGCGAAGTGGCTGATCCGCGGCGTGTCCGAGAAGCGCGACAAGGCGGCGTGCCTGCATGACTGGTTCTACCGCTCGACGCCTCCGGGCGTGACGCGCAAGGACGCGGACCGGATCTTCTTCCGGGCGATGATCGAAGACGGCGCCAACATCTGGCGCGCGTGGTTGATGTACCGAGCGGTGCGGTGGTTTGGAGGTCGCGCGTGGAGTGGTTGAAACGCACCTTCGGCCCCCTGTTCACCACCGTCGGCGGGAACGTCGCTGCGGCGACCATCGTGTGCGTCGCGGCGATCCTCGGCGGGGTCTACTACCTGACCAACGACGCCGTCAGCACCGACGACATTACCGAGCTGCAGACGGCGCTCGACAACGCGACGATGCAGACCAAGATCAACGAACGACTGCTGGAGGCCGTGCGGATGGATCTGCGCGTTCTCCTTAGGAGAGACCCTTGAAGATCCCCGGCCCTGTCATCTTCTGGACCCTATGTCTCATCATCACAGTCTGGGGCGTAGAGACCGACCCGTTCGGTATGCGTGACGCCGAAGCCGCCCCCAAGCCCAACCCGCTAGAGGCGAAGGTCCGCGTGCTCGAACGCAAGATCACGGCGATGGAGGCGCGGCAGGACGCGATCTACCGCTGGTCGAACAAGGTGGACGAGAAGCTCTGGCCCCGGCCCAAGAAGAAGGTCAAGTAATGCCCAGCCAAGCCGTACTGAACAAGCGCGCGGACATGCAGACGTGGTTCAAGACCGTGTTCCTGTCCGCTGCGTTCAAGACCTGGGCGCGTGGTCGGCTGGATCGTCGCGGCCCCACGCCTCACGGGCGCTTCCCGCACCGCACGCCCTACCTTGAGGACGCTGGCGGTAGCGGAGAGAACACCGTCCCCGACGAGATGGTGGACTGGCGTAGGGACTGGGGCGCGGAGTTCTCTGACCCGGACCCCGTGCTCTGGACGACTGAGCCGACGCAGGACGCCGAGGGCAACCAGATCACCGAGGGCGTTCCTGCTCACGGGTGGCTCACAGCTCCGGTGTCCCACGACGGCGTGGTGATCGAGCCGGGCGTGCCTGATCCCAACCCCGTGGTCACGAAGCACACATGGCGCGGCGTGTGGAAGGGTGGGCTGAACGCCGACACGACCACGTTCCCGATCAAGGAGAGCACGCCGAAGCCCGCGAACGGCCGGTTCCTGTGCTCGCTGACGTGGAACACGCAGGACCGGCGCCGGGCTCGCACCGGGCCTCAGTTCTTCCGCAACATCATCGTGTGCCGGGTGCGCTACACGGACGAGAACGACCGGACGCAGGAGATCCACGACGAGATCAAGTGGGTTGACGAGACGCTGGACGACGGTGTGACTTGGAACGACACGGTCGATGCTGACTGGGTCGAGACGTACAACGGCCCCACGGAGGTTAGCGGAACACCGTAATGGCGCTACCGACGACAGATCTGGCTCTTGCTTTGGATATCGATCAGCGAGTTTGCGCTAACGCTGCCGCAGACTTCGACGGTTCGACGCAGTACCTTTCACAGACGACGAGCGACTTCGACCCTGATCCGACCGCCGATTGGTATTGGTCTGCATGGCTGCGCCCGGCGTCGGGCTTGGCCAATAACACTGTATTCTTTGAGGTCGAGGACTCAGGAACCTACGTCCTTCGCATTCGTTGGAATACAACCGCTGGCGGGCGGTTTCAGGCTCGATACGACAACGATGGGCTAGGCCACTCGGGGGTTGCGAAGGCAGTTGGCGCGGATGACGCTTGGTACTTTGTTGAGGTCTGGTGGGACGCGTCTGCGACGACACTCTATGTGACGGCAGACAGGGAAACACCCGTGAGTTCCAACTTCGGGGGAACGAACAGCGCGTGGCACACGCTCGCCGAGATGAACGTATTCGCGGCGGGCGGGTCGGCAAGCGCAAGCGGGCGCGCGTCCGTGATGACTTGCGTCGAAGGCTCTATCCCCGACGACGACGACAAGGACGCCCTATTCAACGGCGGCCTGGGCCGCGGCGCGGACTACGTGAAGAACACTTGGGGCGCGACGGCGACGTACTGCTGGCCGCTGCACGAGGCGTCTAGTGCGCGCGCCGAGATCATGGGCAACGGCACCGACCTCACGGACAACAACTCGGTGGGCGTGGCGGGGGGGGTGAGCAACGACCGCATGTGGTCGCTCACCACGCACACCGACTACTGGGAGGCAACGTCCGGCTGGCTCCCCGACTTCACCGAGAAGTGGATGATCCAGCAGTGGGTCTACGTACGCGACGGCTCGGTCGATTGCACGTTCTTCAAGGGCGAGTGGGACACCGCGGGCACCAAGATCCATCTGTGGTGCAAGGACTGGACTGACGATCTTCGTGCGCTGATTACTGTTCCCGGTGACAACGTGATACCCGCCTGCACTGGCAACGCCTTGTCAGCAGATGGCTGGCATCTTGCGGAGTTGGAGTGGGATCCAGACATCCTAGGCGGCCAAGCCACTGTACGTTTGAATCGAACAGGTGATTCTGATTCGGATGACAATGACTGGGCCACGCTCGGGTCTACCACATCCATGGACCACGTTCGTATCGGAGACACTGCCGAGGGCAACGAAAACGATTGGCAGGGCAAGTACCTGTTCATCTACCAAGGCGAGCACCCGACAGATGCGGAACGCGACTGGTGGTACAACGGCGGCGCCGGTCGTTCGTATGACGAACTGTACGCAGCGAAGGTCCGCGGGACCGGCGACGGCTCGGGGATGTACGACAAGATCGACTATGGCTTTGTGCGCCCGGTTGGCGACGGTCTGACGATCCCCGACCTGTTCGGTGACATGGACCTCGACACGATTGGCGGCTCGCCCGTAATCATCGAGACGAACCCGCTCGTAACCGACCACCTCCTCACCGACGTATCCGCGGCAGGCGTGGACCTCGATAACGCCAAGGTCTTCCGCTGGGAGGACGTGAGCGGGGAGGACAACCACGTATTCCAGACGACCACAAGTATCCAGCCGCTGTATGAGACAAACTCGGGGTCTCCCCGTGTTCGAGCGGGAACAGCGGGCAACAAACTCGGCAACACATTCACCAAACTCTCATCGGGGGGCTGCATTGTGGTGCGCGCCGCGTTCGGTGATATTGCGAACACATATCTCTATGATGGGGGCGATGGAACGGATCGGTGGGCGCTCATCGCGACAGGCACACAGTGGTACGCTTACGGCGGCGGAATCACTGCTAAATACGGTACATCCGACACGTCTGCGCATACGTGGTACACGACATACGATGTGGCGTCTGATGACCACCGCGTTGATGGTACACAACTCAGCACGACGGACACCGGTAGCCGTGATATTGACGGCGTAACCCTCCTAGAGAGGGCCTCGGGCTCAAACGCTCATGCCAACACCGAGATCACGCGGTATGCGCTATACAGCGCGGTCTTGGCCGGTGGAGACAAGACCGACGCTGAGTACTCGGTCGAGAATGGGTTTGACGCGAGTCCGCCGGGGGGTTCAAGCATTCCTGTGTTCATGCACCACTACACGAAGAACATTCTAGCGGGGTCTCGGTAATGGATCTGAAAGCCAACACAGCAGTCGATGTCCTGATCGGCCCCTTCGTGGATTCGACGGATGGCAACACGACCGAAGACGCGCTGACCATCTCTCAGGCTGACGTGAAGTTGTCCAAGAACGGCCAGTCGTTGGCGCAGAAGAACGACGCAACCGCCTGTGCGTTCGATGATGACGGCTACTACAACTGCGAGCTGGACGCCACCGACCTCAACACCGAGGGCAGCCTCGCTCTGATCGTCCACGAGTCGGGCGCGCTCCCGGTTCGGCATGAGTACAACGTGCTCTCCGAGGCCGCGTGGGATTCCATGTACGCCGCCAAGGACGATGGGTTCATGGATGTGAACATCAAGACCATCGGGCGCGCGGACACGCAGGAGACGGAGGCCACGAACCTCGAAGCGGCGGCTGCGGCCTACAGCGCCACGCGCGGGCTCTCGGGCACGGCGCTCCCGGCGTTTGCCGCTGACGCTGGAGGCGGGCTCCCGATCAGCATCGCGGGAAGCCTCGACCTCGACGCGATGGACGCGAACGTCACGACCCTGCTGGGCCGCATCTCAGCCACCCTGTTCAACGGCATCACCTCGCTCCGCCAGTGGCTTGGCTGCTTGGCGCACAACAACGCCGACAACGCCACAGCCCTCAGCGAGATCAACGCCTCGGGCAGCGGCGGCGGTGGGTACGACCAGTCGGCCCACTCGCAGGAGGCTATTGGTGACAACGTCTCGAACATCCCGACAGAGAGCGTCATCGCGGACAGCGTGTGGGACGAGGCCCAGTCTGGGCACACCACTGCGGGCACCTTTGGCAAGTACCTCGATACAGAGGTCTCTGGCGTCGGTGGTGGGTCTGCGGCGTCTATCGCTGATGCGGTGTGGGACGAGGCTCTTTCGGGCCATACCGGCGCCGGGTCTGCTGGTAAGTCACTGGCGGACACCGAGGCAGATGCCACGCTCATTGTTGCTGACACTGACGAGCTGCAAACCGACTGGACGAACGCCGGGCGACTCGACACACTCCTCGATGCGTGTAAGACCATCGCTGACGACTGGACGAATGGCGGGCGGCTGGATCTGATCCTTGACGCAATCAAGGTCATTAGCGATGACTGGACCAACGGTGGGAGGCTCGACTTGATCCTCGACATCATCGCGGCGGACACGACGACCGACATCCCGACGTTGATCGCGGCGCTCAAGGACTTCGACCCGGCTGCGGACACCGTTGCGCACGTCACGCTCTGCGACACGATCACGACCTACACCGGGAACACGAAGCAGACGGCGGACAACGACACCAGGCTCACGGCGATCCAGGCCATCACGGATGCGATGGGGGCTACGGCTGCCGCGAACTTCGCGCTGGCTCTGGGCGCCTCAGGTGTCGTTACTGGAGCGGCTGTCACCGGCACGCTCTCGACCACGGTGATGACCACGGACTTGTCTGAAACCACCGACGACCACTACATCGGGCGCATCATCGTCTGGACCAGTGGAGATCTGGCTGGGCAGGCCACGGACATCACGGATTACTCGGGGACCAACGGAACCTGTACCTTCACGGCGGTCACTGAGGCACCGTCCAACACGGACGCCTTCATCATCGTCTAATGCCGACACCCTCTGCCAGCGCCCAGACACGCCACGGCCTCTACGGAGGAGCGAGGCAGAGGTACGGGTCGTTCTCCGGCAAGGCCGAGTTCACCCCGCCGGTCGTCACCGCGACGGTGCTGGCGAGTGGTACGTGGTCTAAGACGACGGTCGCCGACGGGACGTGGGACAAGACATCGGTGTCGGGCGGGACGTGGGCCAAGTCGAACCCGGACGACGGGAACTGGGAGAGTGACTGATGCCTGGACTCCGTAACTTCGTAGGCGGCAACACCCCGGCGAACGGGGGCGCGTTCGTCCTTGGCGAGACGTTCACTTGGACCGAGACGGTGGAGATCGACGGTGCGGCTAAGAACCTGAGCGGGTTCACCGCCTACCTGCTTCTGAACGACGTCTCTGCCGGCGGAACGGATCTCGAGAAGGGCTCCGACGACGACACGGACTGGATCGAGATCACGACGTCAGCCAGCGGCATCATCACGCTGAAGGTGGACAAGTCTCCCTCAGGCGTACCCACAACGGGCGCCACGTACCGCGTGGGTGGCTGGGTAACTGACGGCACGGATCAGCACCGCTTCGGCGTGGGGGACGACAACGACCCGGCAACGTGGGAGTTCAAACGAGGAGGCGAGGGGACGCCGACGGAGTTCTGATGCTGGACAAGTACCCGTAATGCTGCTGGCCGACATCAATCTCAGCGTGGAGGCTGCGGGCGTCCTCGCGACGGTGATCTGTAGCGCGTTCGGCGCGCTCGTCGCGTGGGTGAAAACGTCGCACAAGTCGCACCTGAAGGATCTGAAGGATGTCGCCGTGGAATCGACCACAGTCATCAAGGCCAACACCGAGCAGGCGCGCCGTACCGAGACGCAGCACAAGGAAACGATGAAGCAACACGAGCGGCTGATCCGCGTCATCGAACCGTGGGAGAAGGGATGAGCCGCGACATGAGCCTAGATGAAGTCCTGGCCGAGTTCCGATCCGCCGTCGCGATGAACCGCGATGCTCACCGAGACGAGGAGGCGGCACGAGAGGAGCTTGAGAGGTTGCAGACGGATCGCCCGCTGCGGCCCTCGAAGGGCTTTCGTTGTTGCCGTGATGAGAATGACCCAGAGCGCGGGTGGCTGTGGCTGCCCTGCGCGTTGGTCGTCCTTTGCGCCGCCGCCGTTTTCACCTGTGGCGATCGGGCTGAAGTGGGTGCTGAAGTGATCGCCGCTGGCCTGCTACACGACATGGCCATCGCTAGGAGCGCAAGATGAAGCCTGCCGACGGGAAGTACCGCCTCACGTCCACGAACCCGCCCGGGTTCGTCGCGACGGTCACGGTCACCGGGACCACCCTCACGACGTTCCTCGGCTTCGGGCCTCTGACCTACGACGAGGCGCACGACTGGTTCGCGTCGCCGGATCCTGATGTGACGATCCGCTGCACGGGCGAGGGTTCGTTCGAGGCTGTGCAGAACTTCGGCACGCCGCAGCAGCAGGCCTACGAAGGGTCGTGCGCGCTCATTCCTTAGCGGGCATCTCAGCACGGTCCCCAAACACCTTCATGGCGAGCGCCGCGACGTGCGGGTCGTCCGTCTCAAACGTGCAGTGCTTCGTCTCTACGCGGTACGCCTTGGGCGGCACGGGGTCGCCTGCCTCCGCCAGCGCCTCCGCATCCCCGAACGCATCTCCCGCCTCGGGCTGGTCGTGGAAGTGGTGCCACCAGTCCACGCACAGGTAGGACAGGTCGCCCGCGTGAACCGTCCTGCTTACGTCCGGGTCATCGCTCCCACACGTCGGGCAGGTAGCCGACCCTCCGAATGCCTGTCTCTCCTCCGCGGGCGTCAGGTGTATGTGATTCGGGTCGGCTGAATCTGTGCGGGCGCGGATCTCTGCGCGGCGGGTCAGGTTCGCCCACGCGCGCCCCGTCTCTATGTCGTCCGGGCCATGTGCGCTCTGCTCGTAGGCCTTACGGTACGCCGACCATAGACTGGCCCACGCCTCCCGCTCCTCCGCCACCGCGTCCTTGATGGCCTGGGCGGTGGCTCTGGTGTCCGCCTCGCATGTGTAGAAGTGCGGCCCCGTCTCCAAGGCGCGACCGCACCGGCACCGCGCTTCACGCGCCCTCTCGCTAGGTGTCTTCACGGGTGTATCTCCGGTTAAGCCAGTGGTGAGCGAGGGCGCCAAGCGCGAACGACTGAACGCACAGGATGATGGTGGCAAGAATGCTCACGCCCCGCCCTCCTC
>JAAELU010000487.1 GCA_024226255.1 bacterium
CAAGATCTCACTCAGCACCTCAGACAGCAATCGTTCGGCTATCGCCTCTTGACTCACGAGCACCGTACCGATACCCGGACTCACGTCTGGCGGGGGAGCCGATGGCTGGCTTCCAGCAGCCGGGGCTGACATTTCTTCTTCGTCCGATTCGGCTCTCACAACCATGAGTGTCGTCCTGCCCGATCGTGCCCGCTGGCACCAACTCTGGTGCAGGATCCGCGGGAACGGCAGAGGCCAAAGTCCTAGTAGCTGAGCAATCAGTGGTGACGATGGACGATGGACGATGGAAACTGCGCTACCCGCTTAGCAATATGGTCTGGATCTCGATGGTTGAGGTCAACCAGCTACAATCCAACCCCTCCTGGCCATCACGACCTATTGAGGAATTACCCGGCAGCAAACTGCTTGAATGGGCACGCACGGGCCTCGGCCTTCATCACAGTCTGGGGTGCCCTTCGATGATCAGAAGTGGCAATCAAATCTTGTTGCACCCCAGGCCAGTCCTCGTCTACCGCGGTGGCGTGGGGCTGAGGGCGGGCTGATGAGCCCGGCGAAGGAGTATGGCGATGTCGACGACTGACAGTCCGCTGCTGGAAATGACCGATGCCGGGAACAGTCCCCTTCCTGAGCTGGTTGACGATCACTAGCACGAGTTCACGTCCCGGTTGTGGAAGACTGACGCTCTGGGAATCGACAACCTGATGCGGCGATTCGCTTTCTGGTACATCAGTCGCAAGGGTCCCAGCATGAAAGCCCATGTGATCGCCGGCGATCGTCGGGTGTGGGCCCGCACCCGGTCCTCGCTGGCCACCACGGCTTTCTTGCCCTCGCTGACCGCCCACGACTACAATACCTGCCTCATTAGCGGACTCGACAAACTACGTATACGCCAAATGCTCGGTGTACCGACCAGGTTGAAGTCACAATAGCCATCGCTGCCAGCATCCAACGACCCGAAGGTCCCTACGGATCGAAGATTCGGCTGCCCTACAGAGGCCTCATCAAGGAGGTCTAGGTGATGGCGACGAGATCCTGTGTCGTGACTCAGGTTCGAACCAGTCGCAGGCCCGCAGAAGTGCAATAGACCTCTCCGGCATCTTTCCTGGAAGTACCAAGGAACACCTTGTTGAACTCAGAACCACGACTCGGCCGCCTTTGCCCGATCGCTCAGCTCACGCAGCTCATCTGCCCCGGTGCTGCAAATAGAGACGCACCGGTCGCCGCCCATCAGATTCGGCTGCCACGGAGGCAGGATCCCCTCCGACCCCAACACGATCACTGTCCAGGCCCCGCTGCGCGTTGCTGCTTGACTTGATGCCACTCGATCACACCGTCAGCCACGAGACGAAACTCTCAGCCGACTCCTCGCCTAGGACCTCAATTCCTAGCGACTCAGCCTGGCCGTCCAGCAGATGGACGAGTGCAGACACCGTCCACCGTCTCTCGTAGCTCTGCCGGCCTTGTCGCAGGGGCCGCCAGGGAGGGGCAGCTGACCTCACAGTGGTGGCAACACACATCGTAATCGGTCGGTTCGTCGGTTGGGGGTATCGGCTGACGGGCAGGGTTTGGTGTCGCAGGCGGGCACGGCGTTGTTGGCTGAGATGGCCGACCGCACGGGTCTGACTCTGGGCTTGTCGGAGGCGATGGGCGATTGTGGGATCTCGTGGCATACCCATGACCCGGGGGTGGTTCTCGCCCACTTGGGGGTGGCGATCGCCAACGGCGCTGATTGTCTGGCCGACTTCACAGCGTTGGGCGAGCAAGACGAGCTGTTCGGTCCGGTGGCGTCGCTGCCAACGGCGTGGCGGGCCATCGAAGCGGTCACCTCGACCGAGTTGGGGGGCATCGATGCAGCGTTGGCTGGTGCCAGGGCCCGCGTGTGGGCTGCTGGGGAGGGCCTCGATTCGGTGACGTTGGACTTTGACGCCACCCTGGTCACCTCCCATTCGGACAAACAGGACGCAGCTCCGACCTACAAGCGAGGGTTCGGGTTCCACCCTCTGGGGGTGTGGTGTGATGAAACCAACGAGGGCCTCACGGCCATGCTCCGGGCCGGGAACGCGGGGGCCAACGACGCCACCGATCACGTGAGGTGCCTCGACCAAGCGGTCGCCGCTCTCCCCGAGCGGTATCGAGTCGGTCATGGTGATGGGGACGACCCCGACGAGGTCGTCCACCCGATCCTGGTCCGAGCCGATTCTGCTGGTGCCACCCACCGTTTCGTTGACGAGATCGTGGCCCGCAACATCGACTTCTCCATCGGCTACCCCATCGACCAACGACTCCGCGACGCCCTCGAACTGGTCCAAGAAGAGAACTGGAACCCAGCCATCAACACCGATGGGACCACCCGCCGTGACGCCTACGTGATCGAACTCACCGACCTCGTCGATCTCACCAACTGGGGCGAAGGCATCCGGCTGATCTGCCGGCGAGAGCGTCCCCACCAAGGCGCCCAGCTCAGCGTGTTCGACACCATCGAAGGCTGGCGCCACACATGCCACATCACCAACACACCTGGCCCGATCGTTGAACTTGAGCTCCGTCACCGTCACCACGCCAGAGTCGAGGACCGCATCCGCAACTGGAAGACCTGCGGGCTGGCCAACCTGCCCTTCGAAGACTTCGTCCGCAACCAAGCCTGGCTCGCCGCCACCGTCATCGCATCGAACCTGTTGGCCTGGACCCAACTCCTCTGCCTCGACGCAGACCTAGCCAAAGCCGAACCCAAAACCCTCCGCTACCGGCTCCTCCATGTCGCCGCTCGACTCGCCACCCGAGGCCGACAACTCCACCTCCGCATCGACAACACCTGGCCCAGGCGAGATCAGCTCCTCACCGCGTTCCAACGACTCAGAACGGCCCTGGCCTGAACCCAGGCCCCGGCACGGACCAGCCCAGACCACCAACCCCTCAGGCCCACCAACCAGCCTCCAGTCACGATCGATCTCCTCAACGCGCCCCACCACAGGCCCACCCAGCAACACCACCAGAAGAACCCACCAAACCCGGCCACCACCATCAATCCAAATCCGTATGAACTTTCAGGGCTAGTAGGGATCACCACGAACCCGAGTCGGGGCACCGCAGAACAGATTCCGTTTCGTGAAGAATCTGGGCCTTCGACCCCAAAGAGCTCTCCATGCTGTTTCCGCGAGATGTCGTTGACCACATGGTCCGTCACAGCAAAACCGATGTCCGCGACGAGGTCATCCAGGCGCTTGGCCCCCGACTGCGCCTGCTGCCAAAGCCAGAGGACCTGCCAATCATCGTTGCGGTACGGATGAGCTTGTCATTCCCAGTGCTGCTCGCAGCCGTGCCCTTGTACGGCCTCACTCCCCGGCTAGTCGACGGGACCTGGAACCTGGAGTTCGTCCGCAACTGGTTCTCCGACGGCGATGCGATATCGGGTCCAGCGATGGCGGTCCCATTGTCGGATGGCCTCGTCCGATGGTTCGATCCCGGTGTCGGCTAGGTCGCCGGTTCGCATCGATGCCAGGTTCTGTCCTGCGCGGCGCCGGTGTCGGCCGACTCGTCGAAGACGTGCGACCCGTGTTCGAGGCACCGGGGACAGAAGCCACGCCAAGCTATCTCGACCTCGCCATCGAGGCTGCACAGCGAACATCCCCGCTCCCCTATGACAACGACTGGAGCCAAGCCCGCAACGACAACGTCACCGCCATGTGGCAGACCATCTTCGGCCTGGATGGCCACCCACCCGATCAATTCGGTGAAGGCCCAGCCGGGGTCGCCATGAGTTTCGGCGCGAGCACCGACCCCGCCCCAGTAGAACCACAAGCGCCCGAAACATCGACACCATCAGAGCCTGCCTGACTTTCAACCAATCGCCCAGCGCTCGGCACTCGGCCACAGATCTGCCACTGTGCTGGTGGGCGACAACGTGTTCGGTGAGCTTGACCTGCGCGTACTGAGTCATGGACGACGGTTGACATTGGCGAGCATCAGTGACAATCGCCACCCAGGCTGCCCGACACTATGTATTGGTATGGTCGTGAGAATACCGCCAGAATCGCAGGGCTCCTGTACCGCGCCAAGGATGCTTCAACCCGCAATCGGTTCCCCCTCAGATCAGATCCGAGGTGCCCGATTCAGTTGTCCCCCTTTTCAAAGGCCGCAGATTGTCTGGTCGCCATCGACAGAAGTAGCGACGCTGTTTATGCTAAATGTGGTGTTGGCATCATCCGGCATCGATCAGAGAGCTGACAATGACTGACTACAGCGACGCAGATCTCGCTTCCGTGGCGATCTGCACCCGCCTGGACGTGCCGGACGACAAGTTCATCGATGCTGCCGAGGCAGCGATCAACGAGAACCCCAACAACGCCCCGCTGCGCCGACCCCCGACGCCATCAGGTGGTGGCGGGCCGTTCGAGCTGGCACTGTTCACCGAGAAGAGATGGGCTCCCGGGAGAACCATCACCGTGAGCTACATGGACGGTGCCCCAGCCGTCCAAGCCCAGGTCACTCAGTGGGCCAAGGTGTGGGAGGACCACGCGAACATCAAGCTCAATTTCGTCGCCGACGGCGATTCCTCAGCCGAGATTCGGATCTCGTTCCAGCATGAAGGCTCCTGGTCGTATCTCGGAACCGACGCTTTGGTGATCGATTCGAACGAAGCGACGATGAACTATGGCTGGCTCACACCGAACAGCGCCGACGACGAGTACTCGCGAGTTGTGCTGCACGAGTTTGGCCACGCCTTGGCGGCAATCCATGAACAACAGAGCCCCGTGGCCAGCATCCCTTGGAACCGTGACGCCGTGTTCCGTTATTACAAGCTCCAAGGCTGGGATGCCGAGAAGACCGAGCGGAACGTGCTGCGCCGCCGGGACCCCAGGCTCTTCAACCACACCAACTACGACCGCGATTCGATCATGCAATACGCGGTTCCACAGGCTCTGACCGAGGGCGACTTCGAGATCGGGTGGAATCGTGTGCTGTCGGACATGGACAAGGTCTTCATCGATATGATGTATCCGCAAGCTCTCCCGTCGGTCACAAGTATCGTGCCGGGCGACACCACCGACGCCGACATCGGCAGTCCAGGGGAGGAAGACCACTACCTATTCTCGGTCGATGACGCCGACACGTTCACGCTGGAGACCAGCGGTGACACCGACGTGGTCATGGCGCTGTACGGCCCTGACGACAACACGTTCTTGGTCCGGTCAAATGACGACGGCGGTGTCGGCTTGAACGCCAAGATCGTGGAGCACCTGGCCCCCGGTGACTACCTCGTGCGGATCCGGCACTACTCCGAAGAACGTTTTGGCGCCTATTCACTGTCGTTGCGCTAGGCCGCTGCTGGAGCTGGCGCTGAACAAAGAGGATCACGATGAAGGTGCGGCTTCCCACCCTCTTCCAGGACAGCAAGCTCTCGATGCTCAGGGGCGGATCAACGGTTGCGCTCAGACGCGACCTTGAGGACGAGTTCTTCCTGGACGGCCCGGTGAGTCGACGGCTCGCCGTGGTCGACTTCAACGCCGACGGCACGCTCCACCCAGGCGCGAAGCTCTCGCCGGCCGACGGCGACAAGCGACGCACGTACCTGATCGACCCCAGCGACTTCCAGGAGCCTGAGTACCGAGCGGTGCTGGTGTTCGGCTCCGTGTGGAAGACGATCGACATGTTCGAGGACGAGAACATTCTGGGATCACGTCGGAAGCTGGCATGGGCGTTCGGGGCTCCCCAATTGCTCATCGTGCCTCGAGCAGGCGAGTGGCCCAATGCGTTCTACGAGCGTGAGTCGCACAGCCTGCAGTTCTTCTATTTCGAAACGGATCGAGGGACGCTGAACACCTGTCTCTCGGCGGACATCGTCGCCCACGAGACCGGCCACGCGGTTCTCGACGCGATCTGTCCCGACCTCTACGACGCGACGTCACCCCAGTCGTTGGCCATTCACGAATCGATCGCCGACCTGACGGCGATTTGCAGGGCGCTCGACAACCGTCCCCTGGTGGACGAGATCGTCTCGAGGCCGGAATGGACGATCAGGGAAAGCAGCCAATTCACGGCCTTGGCCGAGGAATTCGGGAATGCCATCTCCCTCGGTCGCCGGTCATACTTGCGCAACGCGTACAACAACAAGACCTTGTGCGACGACGCACCGAAAGAAGATCAGGTCGCGCGCGACGAACCTCACGCGTTGAGTGAGGTGCTCACCGGCGCGCTCTACCGCGCCTTCGTCGCCCAGTACGAGAAGTTCTACGACAAGTACATGGCAGACGAAGACGACCGTGAGAAGGCTCAGAAGGCGGCGCGCGGGAAGGCCCTGGGGATTGCGAGGGATCGTTTCTCCCGCATCGTCTTCAGGGCCCTGGACTACGTTCCGCCTGGAGAGGTGTCCTTCGCCGATCTGGGCCGAGCGATTGTGGCCGCCGACATGGCCGCATACCCCAGCGACGACGACAACGCGGACCGCCAGGTGATCATCGACGAGTTCGTACGGCGCTGCATCGTCGCCACGGCAGACGAGCTGATGGTCCCGACGCTGTACGAACTCGAGTCACTCAGCAATCCGGAGGCCGACTTCGACGCGATTCGGGATAGTGAGTGGCACGCCCAGCAGTTCGTCAACGACAACCGGAACGTCTTCGGCATCCCGAGCGGCGTTGCGTTCGAACTACGAGACCGACTCGATGTGTCCAAGGTGTTCCCGTACACCAAGAGGAAGAATGTCCGCGAGCTGGTGATCAAGATCTCATGGGAAGAAGACGAACCGAACCCGATCGGCGGTGGCTTCCCCGAGCGCCGGCTGATCACCAAAGGCGCCACCCTGGTCATCGACTGGGACCTCCGCCTGGTACGCGCCCTGCTGCAGACCAACAACGACGAGCAACAGCGTCAGGATCGAGACGACTATCTGCGGAATCTCGTTGATCGGGAGCTGCTGGTGGTGGGAAATGCCCGCTCTTTCGACGGATCTCCTCGGCAGGGAGCGATCGCCGGCAAGATTCGCCAGGATCGCATGCAGGTGGGCAGCACGTGTCGATCGCTTCATCTCATAGGCAACGATGAGGACCAGGAGGACGAGCGCTAATGCACGCCCTGAGAGTACGGGCCTACAACGTCCGTTTCGGCGATGCCATCCTAGTGTCGGTCCCCGACACCGACGAAGGCGGAACCACCACGACGCGCCACATCCTGTTCGATGTCGGAAATGCGCTGTCCTCCGCTGGAGGCCACGACGACGTCTTCGAGCCGATCGTCGCCGACGTACTGAACGAGTTGGACGGCAGCCCCCTCGACCTCTATGTCAGCACCCATGAACATCTCGATCATGTGCAGGGTCTGTTCTACGCCAGCCACGAGCACGGCCGCGACCTCGACATCTCCCGCATCTGGATGACCGCATCGGCCGAAAACGGGTACTACGAAAGACCAGGCCATGAAGAGGCGAAGAAGCGGAACAAGAAGTTGACGGAAACCCTACGCGGGATCGCCGACGGCCTCCCACTGACGCTGCGAACAGAGCCATCGATCGACTTTCTCTTGCTGAACAACGGCATCGTTCCCGACGCGCTGGCCGCGAGCAATCCGACGCGTAGCACCAAGAAGTGCGTCGACTTCCTGAAGGAGCATCCCGGAGAGCACAGCTATGTGTCACGACGGAACGGTCCAAAGCGGATCGCGTCGTGGCCCCACCCCTGCGACGAGCTGTGGATCGAGGTCTGGGCTCCAGAAGAGGACACCTCGAGCTACCACGGTCGCTTCACGCCCAACGCGTTTGCCGCCGTCGGTGCTTCGGGATTGGCGTCGGGAGCGAGAAGCAGCGAGCTCGTGCCGCCGCCCGGAGTCGACGCCGGCGCCTTCTACGACCTCATTCGGCACCGGCAGAACGGCTTCTACGACAACCTGTTGGCGATCGACAAGGCCAACAACAACACCAGCGTTGTGGTCTGCCTCGAATGGCGGGGCTGGCGTCTGCTGTTTCCTGGCGATGCCGAGCAGCGGAGCTGGAAGGAGATGAGCAAGCGGAAGAACGTGCTGAAACCGGTGCACTTCCTGAAGATGGGCCATCACGGCAGCCACAACGCCACGCCGGACGGTGACATCTTCGACACCATTCTTCCTGCAGCATCTCACGACGGCCGACAACGCGTGGCGCTCGTCTCGACTGCTGACGAACCCTACCCATCGGTCCCCGACGAGGAGCCCAGTGGTGCGATGGCCCGGATCAAGAATCGGGTCGACCACCTCTGCGACACGCGCGACATCGCGCCAGGGAAGAGCTACAACATCAGCTTCCCCGCCGATGGTTCAGCTCCGATGCTCGCGACTACCTGAATCCGCCACCGCCATCTCGAAGCGTCGACCAGCCGGGCCGATCGGTGGCACAGACAGCGAGCCGTGTGGGGCTCGGAAACTCGCGTGTTGGTGGCGACCAGGGCAGACGCTTCCATCCTGGTCTCTCATGTTTCGCCTCCTCTTTCGTCTCATCGCTGCACTCGCCCGCCTCACTGTCTGTTCTGGACGGTCGAAAGATCTCGAGATCGTCGTGCTTCGCCACCAGCTCCAGGTCGTGCGTCGCCAGGTCGGCCGTCCGGCTGCGAACAACGACGACCGGGCCCTGCTCGGAGCGATCACCGCGGCACTCCCCCGCCGACTGCGGGAGGGCTGGATCGTGACACCCGAGACATTGCTGCACTGGCACCGAAGACGCGTCACCAGACACTGGACCCAGCCACCTACCCACCTCTGGGCAGACCCTCGACCGCTGCAGAGCTGCGCCGCCCGGTTGTTCGCCTCGCCAAGGAGAACCCGACGTGGGGATACCGTCGCATTCACGGCGAACTCACGGGTCTCGGCCACAGGATCGCACAAGCAACAGTGTGGCAAACCCTCAAAGACAACAACATCAAACCCGCGCCGAAACGCTCGGAGGTGACCTGGACCGAGTTCCTGCACCACACCGGCCAGCTCACCGGAGCTCGGGCGTTGGTGCGCTGTCGAGGCAGCCAGTTCGTCGCTACCTTCGACAAAGTCTTCCGAACCAAGGACTTCAAGATCGTTCCTACCCCTGTACGAACACCGGTGGCCAACACCTTCGCTGAACGGCGGATCGGATCCATCCGACGAGAACTCCTCAAGCAACCCGAAGGGTTGCCCCGCACCATCATCTGGAACCAGCGACAGCTCGAACGCCTTGTCACCGACTACGTCGATCACTACAACAGTCACCGACCCCACCGCTCCCTCGAACAACGGCCGCCCGAAGCGCCGCACGACCAACCGCCATCGGCACCAGCCAGTGTCACGGTGCTCAGAGCAACCCGATGCGACGGACTCATCAACGAATACAATTACGCTGCCTGAACAGCCAGGACAGATGTGTCAGGACAGATTGTGTGTCAGGACAGATCAGGACAGATGTCAGTCGCGCAACCGGGAGTATTTTGCCGGCGGACAGCCAGGAAGCCGACCTCTGGATCGGCTCTGACCTGGGATTTCTTGTCGGGCTGGGGAGATTCGAACTCCCGACCTCTTGACCCCAGTCATTCCGGAGCAGGTTCGAGAGGCGGTCTAGCCGCTTGGAAAGCCTGTTGTGGATCCCGCTGCGTCCACGGAGGTCCACGGCGACTGACACCCAGTTAGACACACAGACGAGATTTGCCACGATCTTCCGGGCCGATCCGGTTAGTGATCCGTCACAGCGTGGTGGTCGACGCCACCTGACCGAACAGCGTCTTGACGCCCCGCAGCATGGCCACATCCGACCTGGCGGTGGCCCCCATCGGCCAGGGCCAGGCTCATGACCGCCAGCATCAACCCGGCCTGATGATCCCGGAAGCTGAGCCGGCGCACGGTCCATCGCAGCCCCGCACACGATCCGAGCCCGTCGGCGAGACACCACAAACCCGGCCCGAGACGTCAAACCCTCACCCTGGCCGGCGTTTGCTCCACACCAGCCTGACCGGCCGCGCGAAACACTCAAGATCTCGGTAGGTGACTGGCATCCAATCCTGGGCCTCGGCCCGGACACCATAGCGCCGGCACCCCGTCACCACAGCCGTCGTCTCCACCCTCACCGTCAGCTCGCGACCGGGCGCCTCGACGACGCCCACGACCCTGAACCCGTCAAGCCGAGCAGCGCCTCGGCCAGACCAGTACCGTCAGCCACGCAGCAGTCTTCTCTCTCGTCGCAGCATTCAGACAGCCACAACGATGACGAGACCCTGCACCCAGGGTTTGGCCCTTAGCTACTCGCTCCCCACTGCAAGGAGACCCAGACGTCTCTTGGGCTCACCACCCGGCGCTCGGCGAACAGTTCCAAGTCCGTTTCATCGCCGCCAGTTCGGCTTCGAGTTCTCTGATCCGCCGTTTCGCCTCTGACAGCTCCACAGCCTCGCCAGAGGAGAGACCAGTGAGCTCAGTCCAGGTGTTCCACGTTGTGGGGGAGGGAGGGGCCTTCGTGCTGCTCGTGCCGGCTGGCGGCTCCCGAGAGCTCCAGCGCCTGCCGATGGGCCAACGGGGGCCGGCTTCCTGAGGAGGCGGACGGCTGCTCCGCAGGTTCGCGAGGACTATGGCGCCGCTGGCTGCTGAGGATGTCGGCGGCGAAGGCCGGCGAATAGCCGGTTGAACCCACTGATCGAGCGGAGGCCGGCCGTGAGCGGACAAGAACTTCGCTGGTCGCCGTCAGTTCTCCACCAGTCGGTGATAGCACTCGGGTACAAGTTGCGCGAGCTGACTACAGCGGCCGGCAGCCGCTTCGGGGGCGTCGAATTGGCCGGTGTAGACGACCCAGAAGCCAGAGTTGAGGCTCGCATAATCGTCGCTCCGGAAGACGCCAGTTGGAATGTCACCCTCGGCTGTCAGTACGGCGGCTCGTTGGATGGCTGCGGCCTCGCCACCGTCCGCCTCGCTGGCGGACATCAGGATCACGATCCATGTCCCATCGCTCGGCGCTCCGAGTACCGGGACAAGTGACGCTGTGGCTGCCGTGGCCGGAGCAGTCGTAGGGGCAATCGTAGTCGACTGTGATCCCGCCGGGTCCGGGAGCTGGCTGCCGAACTGGCTGGCACAGTCACCCGATGGTGGTGGATCCTCGACAATGGGGATCCGCCCGCCACAGCTGGCACCCAGCCACTCGAACTCGGTTCCG
>JAAELU010000488.1 GCA_024226255.1 bacterium
AAAGCCCAGGAACTAGTCCGCAAGACCGACAACGACAACGGCCTGCCCGATCTCCTACTCCCACTGGCCATGCTGGCATTCTCCCTCGGTGACAATGACCGAGCTCGCTGCTACCTGACCGCCATCCGAAGCGCACCCAGGCCAACCGGATGGTTCCCAATCACCGTCGCGTACCGGCAGCTGCGAGACCGGATCGGGCTCCTCGACACCAACCCCCTCACCGACAGCACCATCGAAGACGTCTACGAGCAAGCAACCGACTGGATGGTGAGCCTCTAGTCGTGGCAAGCCCACCTACCGGCAACCAGGCGCAGGGTACGCCTCCACACGCCTTCGCAGGCACCCGATAATGACCAGGGATGCACTTCAGCCAACGCCCGAGGACGGCACCACCTGAGCGCTGCTAAACGTTCACGCTTCAACGGGCTATGGCTGATCTCACCGTCCGTGGTCCGAGGTGAGCATTTCAGGACATCGGCACCACGCACAACCGGTTGCCGAGTTCTGCGATCGGACGTTTCCGAGCGATGATATCGAGCGGAGTCGAGGCCGGCGACTGGGCCTGGCTGCCAAAGACCCGCTCGTCGGTACCGATCGGGAGTACGGCGTCGGACGACGCGGAGTGGTCTGATCTTGCTCGGAATCTGGACGTTCTCGAGCGATTGCCGCTGTCTAGCGAAGCGAGCCACTCCCGGCACTCTGGGGCGGCTTGCGGTGTGTTGCTCCGCTGGTCGGATGGCGTGACATCGAGCGGGCTGGTGCAAGCTGTGCGAGCCTGTGTTCATGGCCGATCAACCCGCGCCGCCGTCGGGGACGATGACTTTTCTGTTTACCGACATCGAGGGTTCAACGCGCTTGTGGGAGCAGCACCCCGATGGCATGAGAACTGCGTTGGAACGCCACGACGAGATTGTTAGGTCGGTGATCGAGAGTCATGGTGGCTACGTGTTCTCGACTGCGGGCGATTCCTTCGCGGCGGCATTTGCCAGGGCTGGCGACGCGGCCGCAGCTACGGTGGAAGCTCAGATGGTGCTGGCCGGTGAGGTGTGGCCCGATGGGGTGTCGATCTGTGTGCGGATGGGGTTGCATAGCGGGGTGTGTCAGGAGCGTGAGGGCGACTACTTCGGGCCGGTGGTGAATCGGGCGGCCCGGTTGATGTCGGCTGGGCACGGCGGACAGGTGGTTGTGTCGTCAACGACTCATGAGCTACTGGCGGGTCAGGTCGATAGCGACGCGCTGGTCGCGTTGGGCGAGGTCAGGTTGAAGGATCTGGCTGCCCCTCAGCAGGTGTGGCAGTTAGGGGACAGCGATTTCGGGCCACTGCGATCGCTGGATCAGCGGCGCCATAATCTGCCGGTGCAGCGAACTGAACTGTTCGGCCGAGCTGGCGATGTGGCTGCGGTGGAGGACCTGGTGGCGCGCCAGCGGGCGGTGACATTGACCGGCGGTGGGGGAGCCGGTAAGACGCGTTTGTCGTTGGCGGTGGCCGCTGAGCTAGTCGATGGGTTCGCCGATGGGGTGTTCTTTGTTGACTTGTCATCGTTGTTGGATGGCTCATCGATCCCCGACATGGCGGCCAAGGCGGCGGGGCTGCCGTTGGACGGGTATGGGGGCTCAGGCCAAACTGTTGCGGAGTTCGCGGCAGAACTGTTGGGTCGTCGCGACCTGTTGTTGGTGTTGGACAACTGTGAGCACCTCGTCGACGACGCAGCTGACTTCGTGGACGCTGTGCTCGGAGCTGGGGAGATGGCGAAAGTCTTGGCGACCAGCCGCGAAGCGTTGGATATCGATGGGGAGCACACCTATCGGGTTCCGCGTCTACAGGTTGACCCGACACAGCCTAGTGGTGGGCCCGCAGTCGAGCTGTTTGTCGTAAGAGCGCTGGCTGCCGGTGGTGAGGTGGATGCTTCGGATCCCGCGATCCGGCGGATCTGTGACGGGCTCGATGGTGTGCCTCTGGCTATCGAGTTAGCTGCGGTTCAGTCGACGGTGATGAGCCCTACCGAGCTAGAGCAGCATCTCGGCGAGCGGTTCGAGTTGCTGGTCGGAGGGCGGCGCGGGCGCCGTGGGCGGCAAACCCTGCAAGCGGTTCTGGACTGGTCTTGGGATCTGTTGACTGCGACCGAGCAGGACCTATTGGTGCAGCTGTCAGTGTTCTCTGGTGGCTGGACTCTCGCTGCGTCTACAGAGGTGTGTGAGGTTGACGGCTCGGTGCCTGTGCTGATGCGGTCTCTGGTATCGAAGTCTCTGATCGAGCCGATCGCCGGATCCGACACCACTCGCTTCGGGATGCTCGAATCGGTGCGGCTATTCGCCCAGACCCGACTTGCGGAGCGGCAGGGCACCGCCACATACCGGGACCGTCACCTGGATTGGCTGTTGTCGTGGGTACTGGCCCGTCCTGTCGACGACTACCTGTGTAGTGGCAGTTGGTGTAGCGAGTACGTAGGAGATCTGGACAACGTCAGAGCCGGCATCAGGTGGGCTCTCGAACATGGCCGCGTCGATGATGCTGCCGACCTCACCACAGCTGGACTCGTTGCATGGTGGTCCGGGATGGGTGTCGTGGGTGAATTCGAAGACTTGGTCGAGCGGTGCGTTGCTCTTGGGGCCACAGCGAGCGCGAAGCTTCTGCTGACCAGAGCATTCGTTGCATTGGTCGCAGGCCTTCATGCACAGATCGAACCGCGCCTTAACGACACCATCGACGCTGCCGGAGCCCAAGGAGACCTGCAGAGCTTGGCGGCGGCTCAATCGTTGAGGGGATTCGTTACCGCTGTGATTGCCCCTGATGACGCTCTCGCACTGTGCGACGAGGCCCACTCCCATGCTGAACGGTCCGGAGCTCGCCAGATCCAAGCGCTTGCCTTGTGCTGGGGTTCGCCTAGCTACCTTGCGCGAGACGACCCCACAGAAGCGATCGGCAGGTGCGAGAATGCGCTGGCTCTGGACCTGGAACTGCGATCTGTCGCCCAAGAGCACATATTCGCCTGTTTGGGCTTTTCTTACGCCGCAGCGGGTCGTTACAGCGAAGCACAGGAAGCCTTCGGATCTGCCCACCGTGCTGGAGTTCTGGCGCCGACGAGTTGGGAGGTGTCCCAGGCTGGTCAGGCCTTCGTCGCGGCCCTCAAGGGTGACATCGGCGTGGTTCGCGCTCTACTTGCCGAGGCCCTTCACGTCAGTTCATCCAACGTATCCGGCGTTGCGGACATCGCCATCGCTATCTCCTGTCTTCTAGTACAGAACGATGAACGGGAAGCCGCCGCCGAACTCGTGGCGGCGATTCACCGCCAGCCTCTCAGTTACGCACCTATCTACGAACAATACCGTCGGCTACGTAGCACCTTGGAAGTACCCGAACCCCCCAAACAGAGACTGGCCCCGCAAGAGCTCCACGACCTCGCCGAACGGCTGCTCGATTCTTCCGGGCTGTGACCAGCCGCGCACCCTGGGCAAAAAGTCACGAGCACGACAACGCTCTGCCGCTGGGACGAAATCGAGCCCACTCATCGTGCCACTATCGGTTGTCAGAGCCGGGGTCGCTATCGACTCCATCGTTGCACCCACCCCACCAGCCTCCGAACAGCACGAGAACCAGCAATCTCGATCGGCCCGGGTAACGAGGTCCCAGGTCAAGACGACCCGACCGACAGCCCGATAATGCTCGCCGCCAAGCTCCGCCGGGCACGCCGGTTCGGCACTTGCCGAGCACCGGGAAATATCGGATGCCCGTCTCGCAATCGACGTCCCGAAGCGCTCGAGATCCGACATCTTGTAGCGCTCTACGCCCTCACGGTGCGGTCACGTTCCGTGGTCGAGATGTACGGTGTGAGTTGGCCGTCAGCGGGCAATTCGCGCTGGCCACTGACAGACCTGTTTCGGCATCACGAGCGTGCTCGACGACCTTCCCGCCACCAGGGCGAACGCCTGAGACCGTCGTTGTGGTGCACTCAGGGCACCCGGATCGCCGGTTTCCGAGCATGGGTATCCGTTCCTTCTGAGCAGCGTTGCCGGGTGCTCGGCTTGGGCCGAAGCGTGACGCCCTCGGAATGTGAGGATCGGGAATTCGAGGGTTGATATCGCAGCGCGCCGTGTCCCCCAAAACTGCCAGGCTGTGCGAGTGGCAGTTCTGTACAACACAACCTTCTCGCCGTTCGCCGCATCGTTCATGCGGGTGGCGGTGCTGATGCTCGCTCTTTCGCCGTGGGCTCGACATCTGCGCGGGTGGGCCCGGGAGGCGACAGCCGTGGCGTGCGGCGGCGCGATCGGCTTCGCAGGCTTCTTCGTTGCCCTCGACCGAGCGCCCATCGCGGCAGCAACGGTCGTCTACTACACCTATCCCGTCGTCGTGATCGTGCTGTCCTCGACCCTTTGGCGTCGGAAGCTCTGGCTGTGGGAAGCGGCAGTCTGCTCTGTCGTACTTGCGGGAGTGGTGCTGGCGGTCGGCCCGATCGGGATGTCGCTCGATCTGCTCACCGCACTCGCCCCGGCGTTCGCCGCGCCCATCGGGTGGGCCATCTACCTGCTCGTTCTCAGTGGACCTGCTGCTGCAATGCCGACGCTCCCGATGGTGTTCGCTGGGGCGTGCGGCGGAGTTGTCGCCCTCCTCCCGCTCACGATCTGGCGAACGAGCGGAAGCCTCATGCCGATCGCTGCCGACGCGGTGACCGCGATGATTGGCAGCCTCGAGTTCGTGGTTGCGGTCGGCGTTGGCTGGCTATTCATGGGTAACCAACTGTCGTCGATCCAGATCTCCGGCGCCGCCCTGGTGCTCGCCGCCGCAACCTACGCAGCGAGCCGCGGCTCGCGTTCCACGACCGAGCGGTACGACAACGCGAACCGCGTGTCTCATATGCCAAGCGGCGCCGGCGCGACATACCCGCGAAACGAGGACCGGGCGATCTGACGACATCACCACCGGTGATTGAATCAGAACACACGCAGACGGGTGTGGGTCCGCTCAGACGTTCTGTCCGGGCATCCGTAACGAATACACCACAGAATCCCGGACAGAACGGCCTTTCCATCGTCGCGAAACGAGTCTCGACATTGGAGTCGACATGCGCTTCTGCCCACGACAGGTAGTTCGCAGGATGACTAGCTCACTAGCTCGGGTAGGTCTCGATACTCGAGTTGCCACTCGCATCGACGAACTCGAATGTGTAGAGCCCGTCAGCATCCCAGCTGTAATTCACGCTGCTCACTTCGCCGTCGATTGAATATTCGAGTGAATATGCGTTGGTTCCCGTTTGCTCGAAGCCGGTGATTTCCGCCCCAGCCAAGGGACCGTAGCTACCCCGCACCGGAGTGGTCCTTGCCTGGGGAAACACTTGGTCTTCAGGCGCTTCGGAGCTCGGATCGATCTGAACCTCTCCTCGGAAGCCCGCGATGAAGTAGGGCTGATAGTCAACTGCGTGATACCGGTAGGCACCGTCTTCGTCGAACCTGCCCAGATACTCGTCCAGCGTCTCGGAACCTTGCGCAAACAGAGGGAAACCATCGAGCGCGTAGGCGATCGGATTACCCTCGCCCACTGTGTCCTCGAGGTGTTCTGGGGCCAGATGATAGTGATAGTCATCCGCCCTCCCGCTGTGGCCTCCCCACTCGTCCAACTCTCCGACATCGGCCGCGAACTCGCCTCGATTGTTCAGAGCATTGAACATCGGGATGCCGTTGACCGCGATCGCGACTGCGCCCCTGTGGAAATGGTCCGTGGTTGAGATCGGGTCGTCGGCCAACACCGGTTCTAGCGGAATGCTCCAGCTGTTGCTGCCGGTGTAGTCCTGTGGGAGAGGGACTTGCTGCTGCCAGCTGACTATGCCTTCCATCATGGTGTGGTGCGCCAGCCCATCCGAAGAGACCCGAAAGTACTCACCCTCCTCACGTGTACTCACTCCTTCGAAGTGTGAGAAATGCTCATGGATCGATGAGCTATCCACCGATGACTCCACCGATGTGGAGCTCTGGTCAGCTTGGGTGCTGGATGGGCTCTGGGCGGCGGTGTCCGGAACGGTGGTGTTCTGAGCAGCGGGATCGGTGGTTTCGCTGGTCTGGTCGGGCTGAGCATCATTCGTGTCATCCTGTGAGCACGCAACGATCGATCCACCAGCGATGATCAGTGCTCCGACCAACCTGGTTGTTCTCTTCATCTTGACACTGATGATTGTCATTTCTCAGAGGTCCTCTTCGGTGAGTTGATCACGCGGTGCCAACTGGCCATCGGCTTCAGGAAGCGTCACTTTAGCGGCGCTTCCGGTCTCGCTCGCCGCGTTCTGGGCCCAGGCTCTCGGGTACTCGACCAAGGAAGCAAGCCACTCACTGGTCCGACTCAGACCTCCCCCGGATGCGAGCGGAGCTCCGGACCTCCTGATTCTCAAGGTCAACACTCGAACGCAGCCTGGTGGAGCGATTCACTTCGACCTCGCAGCGCCGAGCATCGTGGACGAAGTGCGCCGATTGGTTGGGCTTGGTGCAAGCCTCGTCGACGGATC
>JAAELU010000489.1 GCA_024226255.1 bacterium
CCTGACAGCCGTCATCGGCGCCAACCTTGTCTCTCGCCAAGGTCGTGGCGTTCTCACCAGCATCCAGACTGAGTTCGCCGATGGCCAGTTCCCGGCCAGGACCCTGGCTCATGGAGCGATGATCCTGGTTGCGGGTGCGCTGTTGCTCACGCCCGGCTTCCTCACCGACGTGGTTGGGTTTTCTCTGCTTTCGCCACAAATCCGCGAGGTCCTCCGCAAGTGGGGAGTGCGGCGCTGGTCCAACCGCGTGACGGTGCTGTGAGCAGCGAGCCGCGGCCGTCGGCCACGGTCTGTGTCCTACACCAGGGAGCCACCAGCTTCGAGGTGCTCATGGTTCGCCGAAGCTCTACCGCTCGCTTCATGGCGGGCGCCTGGGTCTTCCCCGGTGGTGTTGTTGATCCTGAGGACCACAGCGGAGAGGCTCTCGATTCCATTTCCGGACTCGCACCTGGCGCCGAGATCGGACCCTGGCTTGCTGCCGCGTTCCGTGAGGTCGCAGAGGAGACGGGGATCTGGCTCACTGATCCAGTAATCGTCGAGGCTGTCGTTGCTCCGGTGTACTCGGTTGCCCGCAAGCACGGGCGGATATTCCCGGCGGCGAGGGCTGCCTACTTCGCCAACTGGATAACCCCGACGATGGTTCCCGTGCGGTTTGATGCCCGTTTCTTTCTTGTCGCCATCGACCGACTGGTAACTCCGCAACCTGACGAAGCCGAGATTGATGACGCTGAGTTTGTTTCACCTTCAGAGGTGCTGCGCCGAGCCGATGCCGGCGAGTGGCTTGTTCCGTTTCCGACGCAGCGGACCCTGCGCCAGATCGCGGAGTTCTCCACGGTCGACGCCGCTATCGACGAATGGCAACACAAAGAAGTGGTTCCGGTGCAGCCGAGGATGCGAGTGGCCGCCGACGGCTCCCTCGAGGTCGTCATGCCGACAGACCCAGGGTTTGCGGAACTCGATGACGCCGAGCCCAATCCGGAGGTTCTGGCTCGAGCCGCCAAGGCCGCCGCGGAACGAGGTCGACCGATAGCCGAGGTAGCCAGTGACGACGATTGAGCGAGTGCTCGCCCCCAATCCCGGCCCATACACAGGCCCGGGCACCAACACGTATGTGATCGAATCAGCCGGTGAGGCGCTGGTCCTTGATCCCGGCCCAGTCATCGCTGACCACCTCACCGCGATCCGGGTCGCACTCGCCGGGCTGACTCCAGTTGGGATTGTCGTCACTCACACTCATCCCGATCATGCCCCGGCCGCCAATGGGCTCGGCCGAGAACTCGATGTGCCTGTGTTCGGGTTTGCCCCCGGCGCCGACTTTGCACCAACCAACCGCCTCGAAGATGGGTCATCCGTTCGATTCGGCAGCGAGGAACTGATATCCGTGCACACACCGGGGCACACGGCCGACCATCTGTGCTTTCGTCTTGGCGGCTACTTATTCACCGGCGATCACATCATGGGCGGGTCTACGGTGATCATTGAGGACGCAGCCGCATACATGGCGTCCCTGGCGAAGGTTGCAGACCTGAAACCGGTGCATCTCTACCCCGGACACGGCCCTGAACTCCCCGAGGCAAGCCGGGTCGTTGCCGAGTACATCGCCCATCGAATTGAGCGCGAGCAGCAGGTGCTCGCCGCAGTGACCGAGGGTGCTCACACCATCGGTGATCTTGTGGATGTGGTCTATGCCGGACTCGACCCGGCTTTGCGGCAGGCGGCGATCATGCAAGTCCACGCCCAGTTGATCAAGCTAGGGGACGAAGGGCGAGTATCTTTGGGGTTGGGCGGTGCACACGGGGCTACACCCGTTGGGCTTGTTGAAAGACCGTGACGATGGCCAAACAACAAAGGACGTGGGGGGCCGCCGGGCGACATCTCAGCGCGCTCGTCGTGTTCGTGGTTGCCATCTTTCCGGCGTTGGCGGCGAGTGCCCAGTCCGAAATCACCCCCAGTGACATTGCTGCCGCCGACGCAG
>JAAELU010000490.1 GCA_024226255.1 bacterium
CCGGGTCGGTGAAGACCCCGATCGGTCGGTTGGGCTTGGATATCTTGAGGAATGTCTCAGCCATGAGCCGACTGGATGTACTACCGACTATCAGAGCAGTGGCGACTTCATTGGACGTCTCCGGAGAGCCGGCGAAACCCCTGCGAGCTGCTGCCGTCGCAAATCCGATCGCCCGCATGTCGACCACGGCGGGTCTAGGTTGACCTTCGCCCAACTCGTGGACGAGTTCAACTACGGCGCGGGCATCGTCCTCGGTGATCTTGTCTGAGGAGGAGATCCGGTGCCAGAGGATACCGTCGTCCATCCACATCTCACCGATCGGAGTAGCGAGTCGTTTGCCCATCCTGAGCCCCCCATGAAGGCGTCGCGTCCGGCATAGAGCTATCCGGTTGTGCTTCGGGTTCTATCGGCTTCTAATCAGGCAAACCAAAGCTTTCGTTGCCGTCCAGGTTGGGGCAACAGTCAGCGTCAGGCGGCTCCGGGCTATGCGGGTGCGGCCACTATCAAGGTACCCGTACACCAAGCGCGGTCGCCAACACGACGGTCAAACCGAGCACAACCTGCCGGGCGCCAATCACGGCCGCCCGTTGTGGCGTCCGGCGCACCGCAATCAGCTCGAATACCGCCAGGCCGACCATGACCACCACGGCGGCGGCGGGCACAACATCGGTGATCCACCCCACGACAACGATGGCCACGGCGACGAGTTGAGCTATGTCGCTGTGCCACAAGACATGATCATGTCCCTTGAAGCGGAGAAGCTGGATCCGTACAAACAGGACGGCGGCAATCGATCGCGCCCCAATGACCATCCACAGTCCGAAGGCGACGCCTGTTTCCGTGCCACCAGCCAAAGCGACCGCCGTTGCCACGGATCCGATGCCGATCGTGCCGGCTAGCTCGGGGATCAGGTGCCGGCTCTTGCTCCGCATGTCGTGCCAAAGCTCCACGAGGATCAAAGGCGCGGCGACAGCGAGCGGCCACCAGAACGAGGTCTCAGCGATCATGAAGGCCATGACCGCCAAAGCGACGATCGCCAGGATCTCGGCGGCAAGTATCCGCTCCGCGAGTTGTGTGCGGTCGAGTTGTCTGTCGCGCCACCGGTCGACCAGCACGACCTTTAGTGGGGTGCGAGCGATGAACCCGAGTAGTGCGGCCACGGTCAGAGCGGCCCCGGCGGCCGAGAACGCCACCAGTAGTCCCAGAATTGCCGGCTCGAGAGTCAGGCTCCATCCACCATGTTCCGACGGAATGGCGACCGACCGCGTGTCGCGGTTGATAGAGCGTGTCATCGGCAGATGATCGCCGCTTCAGTTGCCAGTTTCCAGTTGCCAATTAGCAGTTACCAGCCAAGCAGCCGACATCTGGCTTCTGGATTCTGACTTCTAGACCCCACCGTGGACGATCTCAGCCCTACGTTGCCGACGACCATCGCCTCTCAGCTGACATTTGATCCAGACGTGGCGATCGCCGGACCCCCACCGGTCCGGCGATGCACACCCTGATCTGTTTGAAGTGTCTAACCCTGGCTGGCTCGGTACAGCTGAGGCGGCTCATAGTCGGGTCGGGTCGCAGAGATACGGCTATCGGTCGAACCGTATGTCAAATTGCGGAGGCGGCGGTTGACTTCCTCAGGATCGACGTCCACGTATGTGCTGCGACCTCCGAGGTTACGAATGCGGTTGGCGGCGGCCATCTCGCTGCGCTCTTTGTCTCGCTTGTTGTTGCGGCGGAATCGCATGTTGGTGTTCCTTCTCGTGCTCTCTCTCTTCATCGGAGGTGCGTGAGATTCCCAACAGAATGGAATCGACCGGTTCCAAACTGACTAGTCACAAGCCGAAGTCACGCTGTGCGTTTAGTTGGCCACAGTGTGTGGTTTGTGGTTTAGTACGGGCCGGCCGAAACGGTCTCGGTATGGGGGAGAAGGGGATGGTGCGAATGAGCGGGACTCGCTGGCGTGGAGTTTTCCTTGGTCTCGTGGCTGGGGCGATGCTGGCAGCATCGTTTCCGGCGGTCGCCGACGTTGGCGATGCGGTCCTGCAAGGTAGAAACAACCGAGCCGATCGACGAACGACACTCAAGAGCGCCGCGGACGCCACAACTCTGCGTCTAATCAACTCTTCGGGCTCCGGCCCCGCACTGAGTCTCGTGGTCGCGCCCGGCGTAGCCCCCTTGAAGGTGAGCAGCAGCCGGAGGGTGGAGGATCTAAACGCAGACCTCCTCGATGGGAAATCGTCGAATTACTTCGCCCCCAAACAAGCGCGACCGGGTCAGACGCTGGTGGGGGCCTTCGGTGCGGCGGGGGATGGGACGTTTCTCGTTCACGCTGCCACTTTCGCAACACCACTCACCAAGGGCGTGCCGCAATCACGAGTCCACTACGTGTTGCCGGCCGCCGGACCGACATCCGATTGTCCAGGGGTTTTTGAAGCTGCCGCGGGACACCTCTGCATTTATGCAACCTGGGAGAGGAATGCCACGTTCAGCGGAATCGGTCGCATCGACGGTGAGAATCTCAATTCCGGCGCCAGCAGGTACGGATTCACGATTCTGTGGACCGGCACCAGCAGCTCGGCAAATGTCCGTGGCAACTGGGCATTCACCGTGCCAGCTGCCTCCGACATCTTTGACCCGGCCGAGGCCACTACGCCCGGAGTAAGGACGGACGCCGGACTCGATGTGAGCTTGACTCCGTGAGGGTGGCCCTGGGAGAAGTTGGTTGAGCTTGTGAGGGGATCTGCCGAAACAGGATTGAGACAGTCGCTTCGTAGGAGTAGTACGTGCCCCGAAGGGTAAAGGACTCGCGTTCTCAACAGGCGTCGATTGCGAACACGGTGACCGTGGTATCGGGATCCATTCGGCCACTAGATGATGAGACCGCGCTGGACGTGAAGTTGAGTATTTGGGACACCGAGGTCACGATGCGGGCCAACGGTGTCGAATTGGGGAACTGGCCGGCTGAAGCCGTAGCCATCCGAGCGCTCGACGCAACATCGTTTGAGTTCATCGCCGAAGGCGATCACCTGATCTTCACACCCGACGAACCGGAGGAGTTCGGCCGTCTGCCGCAGGTTGCCACACCGATGCTCGGTTCGGGGCGCAAGAGATCTCGTAGGTCCAAGGAGCCCAAGAACCAAGCTGGTCGGGCCGATCTGGCTTGGCATGAGGACTCAGCCGAGGAGAAGCGCCGCAAGGGAAACCACCCCAAACTGACGAGCGAATCCAAGACGAAGCGGGTGTCGCGACGACAGCGCAAGGCCCAAGCGGCGAGCAAGGCTGATGCGTCTGACGTTGTTGCGATTGAGCCTGATGTACATCAAGAGGATGCCCAGGCGGGAGCCGTTTCGTTGCCCGACCCAAGGCCGGTTATCGAACCGAGTCAGACAGAGGCTATTTCGGAGCATTTGGACCTGGCAGATCCGTTCGAGAGCGAGAAACCAGAGCGGCGCAGAGTGAAGCGAGCAGCCAACGGATCAGTTGACCCAGATCACACGGGTGGACTCAAAGGCAAGCGGCACCAGGCGTGGATGTTCGCTCTGGACAAAGCTCGCAAATACGATCTCCTTGGCTTGGACCGTGTTCCCGTGAACGAGAACGATCGCGGCAAGGACCACGAGCACACCTGGAATCATCGTGTCGCACCAGAGAGCGGACTCGGTAGCCGGATCTGCACTGCGTGCGGCGAAATGCGCCGCTCCCACTAGAAGCGGATCTCGATCGTCGGGGCTGTTGCCACAAGCGCGTCGAGATCAGATTGTGTCCCATCCAACCGAGGTTCGGATGTTGAAAGACGCGCCAGCGGCCACCGACGTGACCGGTCTCGAGACCGACAATATTCTCGGTCACTCGTCCCACATGTCGCAGAGATCATCGGGATGATGCTGGACTCCGCACACGAAACCTCGCGAACGATCGAGCGCACTCTGTGAGAAGCGCTCGGCAGTGGGGCTCAACAGAGGCCTTGAAATCACAACAGAGTTAGGCTCGATTGAGGATCCCGTGAACAGCAAACCCCAACCTCGTGACGAGCCGTACGACGGAGTTGCCGAGGAACGTCGAGGCGTTCCCGATGACCTCGAACGTATGCTCGCCGTGGTCTTCCCTGCCGAAGGCCTGCGCGAGGCAGCCCGAATCCAGCTATTCCGGTATGGCCGCGAATCGTACGAGCGCGAACCCGTTCGGGTGCATCTGGCCATCGTGAAGCTCTCCAACGGCGACCTGCTGAAGCTCGACAACATGGTCGACCTGGCATGTCAGGACTACCGCGATGTTTTGGCCCTTGCTGAGTATCCGGCGTACATGCAATTGGAGCCGGGCATTGATCCCAACTCGCCAGCGGCTCGGGCCGCCATTGAATCGGATCGGGACCAATACGAGGCTTGGCTCGGCAAGCACTGAGCCAGAACAAACGGAGCCGCGGGCGTTCCTGTCGATCTGGTGGCAGTATCTCTGTTATGGATCCACAAGCCCGACTCGAGACCGAGCGATGGTTCGTCAAGCGAGGGATACCCCAATTCATCTCCGCCTACAGTGCGCGCGAGGATGTTCTGACGAGAGCGCTACCTGTCCTGACGCTTGCGTTCCTTGTCAGTTCGATAAGTGCGATCGATCTCGACTGGCCGTGGTGGGGAATCACGTTGGCTACGGCCGCCGGCCTGGCAGTGCTCGTCGTCGCCTGGGCCGGTATCAACACGCTACGCGATCGCCCCCGGTGGGCGTTGCCCGACTCGGTCGGGCCGATTGAGATTGGTGTGTTCCTGTTGGTACCGGTCTTCCTGCCGTTGATATTTGGCGGGGACTTCTCGGGGGCTGGTCTGACCTTTGTCGTCCAGCTGATTGTCCTGGCAGTCGTCTATGGAGCGACCAGCTATGGACTTGTCTCGATCGGACTCTGGGCGACGATGCAGATCGCTCGTACGCTTGGTCAGACCTTCCGCCTGTTCGTGCGGGCACTGCCGCTGCTGCTTCTGGGTTTTATGTTCCTCTTCATCAATGCCGAGGCCTGGCAGTCGGCGGGGCGCCTCGATGTGGCATCGCTCGTCGCGGTCATCGGGTTGTTCGGCATCCTGGGCACCATCTTCCTCATCACTCAGATCGCGCGAGAGATTCCTCCGCTCACCCGGTTTGCGACTTGGGACGAAGTCACCACCAGCGCTGGCCGTGCGGGCGCTGCGGTGGTCGCGGTTGAACCGCCCGAGATCCCGGCTCTATCGCGTCGTGAGTGGAGCAATCTCGGTCTCGTCGTACTGATAATCCAGTCCCTGAGGATCCTCGTCGTCTGCGCTCTGGTTGGGCTGTTCTTTGTTGTGCTCGGCCTGCTGGTCATTCCATTCGACACGATCACCCAGTGGACTGCTGCAGATCCCACTGAGGTGTGGCGTAGCTTCCGCTGGTTCGGTCGCGAGGTGGAGCTGAGCCAGGAGCTACTCCAGGTCGCTCTATTCCTTGCTGGGTTCGCCGGCTTGTACTTCTCGGTCTACGCCGCCTCGGACGCCACGCTGCGGGCAGAGTTTCTCGAGGACACCGCTCAGGAGGTTCGGGAAAACCTGGCGGTGCGTGCCCTGTACCGATTGCCGACTACCTGATCACGGCTTCCAACTCGGCCATGAGCACTTGGTTGCCGTTGAGGGTCGTCGCCTTGAAGCCCATCTTCTCGAAGTACTCCACGTGATGTTCGCTTCCGGGCCTGGCCCAAATACGTCGACAGTCGTGGGCGCCAAATATCTCTGATCGACTCGAATACAAGAAGTCGGCGACCTTGAAGTCGCGGTACTGCGGGGCGACGTAGTCGAGCTCCACCTCGATGGTCCCGTCTGAGCACTTCCGCCCAATGAAGACACCCGCCGGAACGAGATCCCGGAGGATGAACGCCCTGACTTGGTCCTCGCGCGCCTCAAACGTGTAACCCGATTGATGGGACTCGATGTCATCGGCGTAGAAGTGCAGGAAGTGGCGCAGGTATTGGGAATCCATGTTGAGTTCGAGGCTGGTGAAGAACTCCTTGGTCCTCGACAGCAGTTGCCGCAGGAAGAAGAGGTGGATGCCAATGACGACGACATTGACCACGGCGATGGGATACGCCTCGATCAGGATGCTGTAGATGAGGAATGCCGTTGAGCCGGCGAGGCCAACGAGTCGCAGGTGCAGGATCGACGTTCGCGTCAACGAGATGACGATCAGCAACGAGCCGAGATACCCGACCAATTCGACGGGGGAGAAGTCCATCCCCCGATGGTACGACGTTGGCCGCTGGACCGTACCGACTCGCCGATTGCTGTTTGGGGCCCACCGGAGTTTGTGAGCGGCTTCTCGCAGAACGAGGCATCGCAGCGGGATAGCAGAGGGGCTCATCATCGAGGACCGCTCTCAACGAGCCGAGGGTTCCCAGCCACAGCGGACAGCGGCACCATCTCTATGCGCGATTCGTCACAATGGCGCTGCATGATCTGGGGCTAATTCCGTTCGATGAGCCGTTTCCGCGGATACGGATTGGCGGGATGATCGTCAAGGACGGCAGCAAGATGTCCCAGAGCAGGGGCAACGTCGTTAGTCCCGACGACTACATCGACAGTGTCGGAGCCGATGCCCTGCGGTGCGAGCTGCTGTTTTCGGCGCCATGGGAGCAGGGATTGTCTACGTGCCGGGACGTGCCATCAACTTCGTGACCTAGCCGCTGGTCTACCACCATTGCATTGATCGCCGGCAGGGTTTGCGGCTTGGTCGCGGAATGCGGGGTTCCAAGGACAGCGATTGCGATCGAGGTGTCAGCCGTCGGGCACCGGCCGAGGTCCCGCGTCGGAAGTGGCAGACCACTCAAGGCGCCCGTGATTCGCATCGAAGTGGGTGGAACACGTCGCGCACTCCCGGAGTACGCATACGCAATGTGCATTACGACCGCGCCCGGAGAAGCGTCACATTCGAGCTTCCTCAGAGTCCACGCATCGAAGCGGCCATGGGCCTATGGGCTTTCCTCAAGCACTCCCGGCGCCGTGTCGATCCTTTTCTATGCCGTTAGCAACCGAAGAGGACCTCACCGTCGTTCCGGCGCGCCCGACGGCCAATGAGCTGGTGATTGGTTTGCATCGACTCGACGCCAAGATCGTCCAGATCACGACTTGGGCCGCGTCGGCCTTCGCTCTGGTTTTGATCACAATCGGCCTCATCGGCAGCGACAACCAGATGCTGATCATGTCCATCAACCCGTCTGTGATTGCTTTGGTCGGTTGGTTGATGATGGCTCGCGGCAATCCCATGGTGGCGCCGCAGCTACTTACCGGGATGGTCGGGACCGGCTTGCTGGTTGCGTTCGCCGAAGGTCATCGAAGTGACGATGCCATCTTTGGGCTGTTCGCAATGGGAGTAGTCGGCGTAATTTTTGCGCGGCGCCATGTGCCGGCCTTCATGGTTCTGACGATAGGCGGCCTGGCAGCCATCGCTTATGTACACGAACCGCACCTGGAGACGACACTGAGGGTACAGATCGCGTTTGGTGCCGCCGGTACCTACATGTTCCTTGCGGTGGTGGTTCTCTGGCTCAAGAAACACTGGCTTCGTTCCCAAGAGGCTCTGCAGCAGTTGATTCGTTCCAAGGACGAGCTCGTGGCTTCCGTCAGCCACGAACTGCGGACCCCCATGACCACCGTGGTCGGCCTATCGCGGGAACTCGACGAACGTTATGACGATTTCACCCGAGCCGAGGTCGAAGAGTTTGTCTCTCTATTGGTCCAGGAGAGTACGGACGTTGCAAATATCCTGGAGGACTTGCTGGTTGCTGCCCGCGCCGATGTCGGCACACTCTCTCTCGACATGCAATACATCGATATGAGCGAGCAACTTCACTCCGTTTTGACGATCGTGCCCGCCGGCTCGTGCGAGCTCACCAGCACCTCCACACCCCTCCATGTTGTTGCTGATGAAGGTCGGGTACGCCAGATTCTGCGGAATCTGGTGGTGAATGCGCACAGGTATGGCGGACCGTCGGTTCGTGTTGTTGTCCAGAAGGTCGGCGACGACGCGGTAGTCGCGGTCCGTGACGATGGTCCCGCCATCCCAGTCGAGGACAGAGACCGCATATTCGAACCGTACGAAGGGCTCACCGGCGTGTCCGGCATACCCGGGTCGGTTGGACTCGGGCTGACCGTTTCTCGGGAACTCGCCAGGCTGATGGGCGGCGATCTCACGTACTACCACGACGGGCGAGACGCATCGTTCGTCTTTTCGATCCCGCTTTCGGAGCCGTCTGATGTTCGCTCAACAGATGCTCTCGAGGTGACCCCGGTCGCGATGTAGTACCGATTCTCCGCCTCTCGGCTCTAGGGGCCGTCCGGGGTGCGAGGATGGGCCCCAATCTGACGCTTGGACCGCAGAAGGAGGCTCTAGCTGTGCGCATCTCCCGTTGGCTTGTCGGTTTCGCCGTTGCCGTCGCTGCATGCGGCAGTGGCTCAGTGGCGTCTACTACAGAGCCACTATTGGATATCGCGACCACAACGACTGCGGTGCCGGCCGTTGGTTCGACTGTGACGGAGGGCCCGGATGAGGATGTGTTGTCTCCCAGCCAGCGTGAGGCAGTCGATCTCGTCACAAACTCGTATGGCGCGGCCGACGCGGCCACGATCATCGGCGCCTGGGACATTGCATCCGACCGGCGTTTGCTCTTTGCCGGCGGGATCGAATTCGACATCGCCATCGGCGGCCGTTGGTTTGATTCCGCATGCGGTCTCAGTCTCTCCGGAGATGCTCGTTGCGAGATGCTCTACACCAATGACCTGCTCGAGGCATTGGGAGCGCCGATGCAGGAAAGCGTCTTTCGGATCGGCGTCCGCGACGATGGAGCTATTACCTCATGGTTCTACGAAACGGGGAACGTATCGACAGTGCAGGCGCTCGTCGAGCCGTTTCGGGATTGGATCACGGAGACTCACCCCGAACTCTTCGACGCGATGTTCAACCGCGGCAGATTTGCCCGGGTGACGCCGGAGTCGCGCGAGATTTGGGTCGAGATGATTGCTGAGTTCGCTGCGAGTCTCAGCGGCTAGGAAGCGGCCCGAGCTCTATCAGCCTTCGAGGGCCTCTTTCACCTTGTTGAGACGCCCGCGGACTTCCGCGGCAAGTTCCTCGATGCCGGGTGCATCGACAAGGGTGAGCACGGAATGCGGATCCATGAAGTCCACCGCGACGGTGCCCTCGATCTGGCGGACGACGACGTTGCAGGGCAGCAGTGCGCCGATTCGTGGATCGGTCGAGATGGCCTCAAATGCCAGTGGTGGATTACATGCACCGAGAATGCGGTAGGCCGGAAGATCCTTGTCGAGTTTGGCCTTCATGGTGGCGGCGACATCGATCTCGGTGAGCACGCCGAACCCCTCTTTGCCGAGGGCTGTGATGACACGTTCCCTTACGTCCTCAAATTGGCCGGAGACGGTGGTGCTGAAGGTGTACTGGCTCATTGCTGCCTTCCTTGGTGAGAGACAGGAAGAGGTGTGAGGAAGAGGAATGAGGATTCTGACTCCTCACTCCCCGCTCCTCAATCCTCAATCCTCGGATCATCGGCGCTCGAAACGCCAACGTCCTCATTCTGGCCTAGGTGAAGATGACCTGGGCACCCTCGGACAGCTCGATGAAGTCGGTCGCCGAAATGATGTCCTGAACGCCCTCGACGAAGTCGTCCATCTCCAGGCCCATCATGTCCGCAGACATCTTGCAGGCCCACAGTTGACCACCGGCATCGGCGATCATCTGCACCATCTCGGGTACTTCTGGTACGTCGAGGTCGGCGATCTGCTTCTTCATCATCTTCGTGGCGACCTTGGTCATCCCGGGGAGGCCGGCCATGCCCTGGGGCATGTGCATCTTCTTGCCCGGAGGGTGCATGGCGGTGTTGCCCATCCACGTGAACTGGAGATCTTCCGAGAGCTCCTTGGTGATGATGTCCATTCCCCAGAAGGTGAAGAAGATATGTGTCTCGATGCCCTCGCCGAGTGCGGCGTTGGCCATGATCAGAGATGGGTACACCATGTCGAGCGTGCCCTTGGAGGCGATGAAGCAGATCTTGCGATCGGTGTCGTCATCGTCGAAGTTGGGGATCACCGTTGGTGATTCTTGTGTGGCTGTCACTGTGTTTCTGGTCCTTTCGGGAGGTGGCGGGGCCTAGACGCAACCGTGGGGCTTGGGCACACCGGCGATGTAGGACATCTTCTTGGCGGGCTTCTTCGGGAACAGTTGGAAGAGCTCCTTGGTCGGCACTCCGCCGACCTTGGATACCCGGCGTAGCGTTGGAGTTTCGCCCTGGGCCTGGAAGTCTTCACGCACGAAGTTGAGGACCTTCCAGTGGGCATCGGAGAGATCGATCCCGATCTGACCGGCGAGGGCGGAGCCAATGTCTTCGCTCCACTCACTGAACTCTGTCATGAAGCCTTCCTCATCGACAGTTACGTCGGCGCCGGCGATGGTTGCGGTTGCCATTAGTTGCCTCCTGCGGGGGTCTTAGTTTGATTGCTGGTTGTGTGTGACTCGGTTTCCGCTTCGGAGACGGCGCGGAGGGTGTTGAGTCCTCTGGCCATTCCACGACGGATCTCCGGATCACGGACTTGTTTGAAGATCTGCCAGAGGCTGGGGGCCTCGGCGGGCTCAGCCGCCAGCTGGGTCTGCTGGGCCTGGACCGCTTCGATCATGCGATGGAGCGCGGCCATGACCTCTGGCTGAGTCATCTCCTTGATGGTCTGCATGATCAGGACCACGTTGTCGCCGAGTTGCTCGACGTCCTCTTCGGTGAACCCGGTGACGACTTGATCGGCAACTCGGATTGCGCCTTTGGCGAAACCGAAGTAGCCCTTGTCCTCCATGACGGCCAATCGCGAGATTGCGGATTCGGCGGCAACGTCGGTGAGCGGCATCAAGTCACCGACCAGCTCGGAGTACATTTCGACCTGTTCGAGCAACCGGTCGAGAACCGGCGCCGCCTTGACCAGCCGCTTCAGGAGTCCGGCGAGGTCAGTGACGTTGACGTCGAGGTCGTCGAGCTGGTCGCTGATGACGACCATTGCCTCGCTGGCAATAGGCATGACGTCGTGCTGGAGCTCTTCCCACCGTTGGCGGCGGATGCGGGCCGAGCGGGCCTCTTCAGCGAGGAAGGCGACCTGCTCGGTCAGCACATCGATCTTGCGTTCGAGCTCGGCAGTCCGGTCGGGGGCGACAGTCGTCATCCGACCTTCTCCGGAATCTTGCCTGCCATCGACATCAGCGCCGGCAGCGGCAGTTCACGCCCGGGGAGCAGGATGTTCCAGTACATCCACTTGAACATCACCTTGCCCCAGTGGTTGGCCTCGGTCTCCATGAGCAGCGAGAAGGGGCCAACGCCGGGGAGGGGGTACTTGCCGGGCAGCGGTTCGGTGTCGTAGTTGAAGTCGATCAACATGCCTTTGCCCCGACCGGACTCGATGAAGCAGTTGGCGTGCCCATCGAACTCGCCTCGCATTGGCAGGCCCTCGATGTAGTCGAGGAAGTTCTCGGTGAATACGTCCACCGCGAAGTGCGCCACGGACCCCGCCTTCGAGGTGGGCAGTGCGGCGGCGTCACCGATGGCGAAGATGTTGTCGTGCGCGTCCGACAGGAAGTTGTGCTTGTCGACCGGTACGTGGTTCAGCTCGTCGCCAAGACCGGAGCGGTCGACGAAGTCGGCGCCCATGTTGACCGGGATTGTCACCAAGAGGTCGTACTCGACTTCGCGCTCGTCATAGGAGATGAGCTTGCTGTTCTCGGTGTCGACCTGTTCGAGCATGTAGTCGGCTTCGAGCCCGATCTTGCGTTCCTGGAGCATCTCGCCGAGGTAGCGAGCGGCCACCGGCTTGGTGAACGCGCCGGGGAGGGGAGTGACGTAGACCAGCTCCACCTGATCGCTCATTCCTCGTTCGGCGAAGTAGGCCTCAGCGAGGAAGATGAACTCCAGCGGCGCCACCGGGCACTTGATCGGCATTTCGATGACGTTGATCGCCAGCCGACCGCCTTCCCACGTCTCGAGCTTCTTGGCGAGAGCTTCGGCGCCATCGATCGTGTAGAAGTCGAATACCGACTTGTACCACTCGTCGGAATCGAGGCCCGGAGTCTCGTCGGGACGGGGAGACGTCCCTGTGGCAATGACGAGGTAGTCGTACGGCAACGTAGTGCCGTCGACCAGCTTGACCTGGTTGTCCTCCGGCTCGATGAGGTCGATCTCTCCCATGATCAGGTTGACGCCCTTGGGCATGAAAGCCCTTTTTGGCTTCTCCAGATCGGCCCGGCTGTAGCCACCGAATGGGAGGAACAGGAATCCGGGCTGGTAGTAGTGGGTCTCGTCCTGGTCGACGATTGTGATGTTCCAATCACGCTCGTCGAGGCGCGGGCGGAGCTTGTTGGCAACCATCGTGCCAGCCGTTCCGGCTCCGAGTATCAACAGTCGCTTCACGTTGTCTCCTTGATCAAAGTTCGGGTGTCGGCGCCGGCTAGTGCGGCGATTCGTTCGAGCTTGGCGATGAGGCGGCCTTGGCCGTCGGCGAGGTGGGAGAAGATGTCGCTAACCCGCGATAGGTTGCGCAGGATCCACTCCTGGTGAGCCTCGTCGATCCAGTACACCTCGTTGATGTGCTTGCGGATCATGTCGACCGGTACTCCGGTCTGTGCCGAAACTGATCCCATTGCAACTTCGCTGGGGGGCCACTCCTCGGGAGCAACTCCTCCAACGATGACCATGCCGATCAGGGCGTCTCCGTGGCGGATGAAGCTCCGGGCACACAGGAAACCGAGGTGACTGGGCAGGAAGCGAGGCTCCAGGTCGATTTCTCGACCAAGCTCTCGCCAGCCCTCTGAGCAACGATCCGCGGTGTAGACGCCTTCAAAGACCGCAGAGAAGTAGCCGCACGGATTGGCAACCGTGGTCAGCGCTTTTCCGTCCATGTCTGTCACTACCGCCATCACGCCGAACAGGTCGGCGGCGAGGTCGGCAATCGCTTGCGACGTCTCGATCGGGAGGGTCAGGTTGAGCGGATTCTCGATGCCTGCCGACGGTACCGATCGGGCAAGGGAGGGGGTTGGGTCGGCACCGCCGAGCAGGCTCTCGAGTTTTTCAGATGGGAAACGCCACTGGCGACCCACTTTTACGGCCGGGATGCGGCCGTCCTCGGCCATGCGATAGATGGTCGAGCGATCTACCTTGAAGAGCTCTTGGACTTGTTTGGTGGTTAACAATGTCATGCGAGGCCCTCGCTGCATTTGGTGCGTCTTGATCGATCTCTATGCAGCGTATGACCACTCCTGCAGGAGCCAATAGGGCCTTTGGACCCTTCTTGTGAAACTTTTCACAAGAAGACGTCCGGGTTGGGCGAGCTATGGTCGCGTCATGACGAAGCCGCGGCCGTTCACCGAGCAGATCACGTTCCTTTCGGTGGAAGAGCTGCCCCGATCGGCAGCCTTCTACGGTGAAACGTTGGGGTTGTCTCTGGTTGTCGATCAGGGCGACTGCAGGATCTACCGAGTGACCGATGACGCCTACTTGGGAGTGTGCACCCGGCCCGGCCGCACGGAGACCGAGGGGGTGATAGTCACCTTGGTGACCGACGATGTGGACGGCTGGCACAACCAGCTTGTCACCGCGGGCGTCGAGTGCGTGCAACCACCGAGTAGCCACCCCAAGTACGCCATTTATCAGGCGTTCTATCACGATCCCGACGGCCACCTGATCGAGATCCAGCGCTTTGGTGATCCGGAATGGTGCCGCCCGATCTAGGGGACGGTGCAGCCGGAGATCGGCACCGAGAGGTTCGAGCTATTTGTTACCGATGTGGTGAGGGCTCCCCGTTACCAGTTACCAGTTGAGAGCCGGCCGGTCTGACTGGCAACTGGCAACTGGCAACTGGCAACTACTCACTGCCACGACAGACGGGCGACCCTTCCGGGCCGCCCGCTGCTTTCCCACCAACTGTCTGGCTAGCTCTTGGACTGTTCTGTTTCGTGGCGGAACTCGAATCGCAGCTCGTCCTCCGTGATTTCCACTGCTACCAAGGTGCTGTCGGGGTCTTCCTTGGCGCCGGCCTCCAGCTCCTTGGCCAGCTCCTCGTTCCAGATTTCCACCATGCCTTGGGGAACGTCGTACTCGTTCCATTTGGCGTCGGACACGTTGGCTCCGAGATGGCCGTCGACAACGAACAGCTCGAGGCGGAAGGAGAACGAATCGGTGCGGGGATGATCTTCGCTCGGCCCGGTGGCGGCGATCAGGGCGTATCCGTCTTTGAGGTCGACGGTCACGTTGCCCTCTTCGGCTGCCATTCCCAGTGCGATCTCTGTCGCAATGTCTGACTCCTCGATGATCGCCTCGATCTGGAGCGACCCATCGTCGTTGCGCTCTACGTCGAGCTGACATGCTCCGGCGAACAGCCCAAAGGCTGCCAGTCCGGCTACGAGGAACATTCGGTTCTTCATGGTCCACCTCCATGGGTGTGTTGCTTATGCACTCATTGGACGATGGATTGGGGTTCCGGCGGTAGTAACGCGAGCCACATGAGGGTATGACACCCCTCACCTCGCAACATGACAGCGATCACTAGTGGACATGGGTTCTGCGGCCGATAATGGCGAAATGGCAAGGAAAGAGAGAGCGCAGCGAGCGCTCGAGCGCGACGCGGCGGACCACCCGGGAATTGAGCCCGGTCTGCTGCGTATCCTTCGCTGGTACGTGGCGATCCGGCTTGGAATCGGCGTCCTGGTGTTGTGGTCCGAGCAGTCCGAGCCGGATCCGACAAATCCTCATTTCCCCGGCGGCGGGGTGTTCCTCTTCGGCCTATTGATGGTCCTCCTGGTGTGGCCGTGGCTTCAGCGCAAGCTGGGGCGGACGTTCCTGCCGGTAGCACTCGCTTTGGCAACGTTGGGACCGATCGTCGAGAGCACCCAAACCATCATTGGGCGCCTTGATGCCGGTCTGAGTCCCAACGACGCCCTTGCTGAGTACTGGGTTCCGTTCTTCCTGCTGTGGGTGCCGTTGCTGTTGATCGCCTGGCAGTACCGCTATCGGGCGGTCATCATCTGGGCCGTCGTGGCCACATTGCTCGACGCTGGCGGGGCGATACCGCCGCTTGAAGAGGCCGGGGCAGACATGACCGTCCTTTCTGCGGTAGTCCTGGCTCGTGGCGCCTTGTTCGCGTTTGTTGGCCTGTTTGTCGTCAAGCTTGTCGGTGGGCAAAAGGAGGCGCGCCATGCGTTGGCCACCCACGCCTCGACACTTGAGGAGCTGGCCACGTCGCGAGAGCGCAACCGGCTGGCCCGGGAGCTGCACGACACCTTGGCGCACTCGTTGTCGGCAACGGCCGTTCAGCTCGAAGCGGTCAAGGCGCTGTGGGACACGAATCCCGAGAAGGCCAAGGAAATGCTGGACCAGTCTCTGCAGGGTGCCCGTAGCGGCCTTGGCGAGGCGCGGCGAGCAATCCAGGCACTGCGTGCTTCACCCCTCGAGGAGCGTGGTCTGGCGGGCGCTCTCGAGCAGCTCGGGGCATCGGTTGAAGCCCGATCGTCGATCGCTGTCATCGTCGAGCTCGACGAGGATCTGGGCACCATCGAGGCTCAAATCGAGCAAGCGACCTACCGGATTGCGGACGAGGCTCTGACCAATGTTGTCCGTCACAGCGGTGCTTCCCGGGCTCATCTGACCCTGCAGCGCAAAGGCCGGAGAGTGTCGCTGGCCATCCACGATGACGGGACCGGCTTCAACTCCGTTGCAGGCGTGCCCAATGGCCATGTCGGCGTACAAGGCATGCGAGAACGCGCCACGTTGGTTGGCGGATCGCTGGTGGTCGACTCGGGAGCCGGCAACGGCACTACGGTCCGCTTCGAAGTGGATACTGCTTAATGGCGGACACGCCGACTCGCGTCATGATTGTCGACGACCAGGAGGTCGTGCGGGAAGGGCTGCGCGCGATCTTGGGGACGGTGCCGAGTATCGAGGTCGTCGGCGTTGTGGGCAACGGCGCGGAAGCCGTTGAGAGTGTCGCCACCTTGTTTCCCGAAGTCGTGCTCATGGACCTGAACATGCCGATCATGAACGGTGTCGAGGCCACTCGGAACCTCCAGGCTACACATCCGGATGTGAAGGTCCTGATCCTGACCACCTACGACGCCGAGGAGTGGGTGCTCGACGCGATCCGTGCCGGTGCTTCGGGCTACATGCTCAAGGACGCCCCCCGCGAGCGTCTGATCGAGGCGATTCAGGGGACGGCTGAGGGGCGCAGCCACATCGATCCATCGGTTGCCGGCGGCCTCATGGCCCGAGTCGCCGTATCAGAGGTGTCCGAGCCCACGTCGGTGGCCGCGGATCTCAGCGAGCGGGAACTCGACGTGCTGCGCCTCCTGGGCAACGGCATGACCAACTCCGCCATCGCCGAACAGCTCTTCCTGTCCGAGGGCACCGTCCGCAACTACGTCAGCGCCATCCTCACCAAACTCCAAGTAGAAGACCGCACCCAAGCCGCCGTCCTAGCCGTAAGACACGGCCTGGCGTAGGCGGGTTGGTCGACGTGTCGAGGGACTCGACGGGTGGCCTCTCAACGGTCTCTCCCCCCGTCTGACTCCGCTTTGGGAGGCAGACGCTTGGGGGGAGTGGCGAGGCTCTGCGAGCCGAGGGGGGCTGCGGAGGTAGTAGATAAGGCGGACGTTGCGTCCTGGTGTCAAGGGAGTGCGAGCCGAGAACTCGCGGCGGTTGGGTACGCGCCGACGCGCAACACGGTGTCGTCGCGCCCTCCGCTTCCCCCTCCCAAGCTGCCCGCAGGGCAGCCCACTTCCCCCAAATGTTGCCCGTCCAGGCTGCTCGGGCCGTTTGGCTTTCGGCCGGGACGTCGAGGACTGTGGCCCGGGGCCTCACCCAAACCCCCCTCGACCCGCAACGGGGGAGGAGACACACAACAGTGTTTCTCCCCCCGTCGAACGCCGTCCTCGGCGGGCGATGTCTGGGGGGAGTGGCGAGGCTTTGGGAGCCGAGGGGGGAAG
>JAAELU010000491.1 GCA_024226255.1 bacterium
CGCAAGGGGCGCCCACTTACTTCTTGGCCACAGCCGAGTACCAGTCTTTTGGTGATTCGTCCGGCTTGGGGCGCGCAGGTAACGATGCCGTCTACCGGGCAAGGGGACGGATCAGATGACGTCACTCAGGCGAAGAAGGGGTTCTCCCCCGCCGAGTGATCGGTGACATCGACTACTTCGACAATCTCAGGAACGTGATGCTTGATCGACGATTCGATCCCCTGGCGCAACGTCATTGCTGCCAGACCGCAGCCCTGACAGCCACCACCTAGCTCGACCAGCGCACGATCACCTTCAACCCCATCGAGGGTCACAAAACCGCCATGAGAGGCAATCGAAGGGTTGATGTACATGTCGATGAGCTGCTGGACCCTCTCCTCGATCGAACCTGACAGCTCGACCTCGCCCTCCGTTATCGGTGGTGTAGCCGGGTTCGGGTTGCGGAGCACCAGGCCGGCCGATTCCGGACCGCCGGCCAGGTCAAGCACCGAGCCCTTCAAATTGTCAACGCTATCGGCTGCCACGACCACCGGCAGATCACCGTGGTGCTCTATGTGGTCGCCCGAGGCAACATCCTCCGGACGGAGGAAGGCCGTCTCATAGATGAACCCGTTGGCGCCGATTCCGGCAATGCGCAGCCCAAGGTGGAGGTCGGTGATCGACTCCTGATCGCGCAATGCTCGAATCTGCTCGAGGGCCGACTCTGTTATCTCTACAACTGTTGATGAATCCATATAAGAGGGGATGTTACCGATCCGTCCGGCCAAGCTCGACGTCGGCGGTCAGTCCTGATACATCCCGTCGATCACATCGGCAAAGTGCTCTGTCACCTTATTGCGCTTCACCTTGAGCGTGGGCGTTAGCTCGCCGCCCTCGATGGATAGCTGCCGCGGCAAAACCGCAAACTTCTTGAGTTGCTCGACCCTGGCGAAACCGGTATTGAGCTCGTCAACAGCCTCCTGGAGTTCCGCCTTGATCTCTGGGCTCAAGTGGGCAGGCCCGGCCAGGTTGTTCTCCAGCATGTAGCGCTCGGCAGCTTCGTCATCCAGAGTAACCAGCACTGAGAGGAACTTCCGCCTGTCACCGATCACAACGGCTTCGGAGATCAGCTCGTGATTCTTCAAGCCTCCTTCAAGCGGCTTGGGGGCAATGTTCTTGCCACCTGCGGTGATGATGATGTCCTTCTTGCGGCCGGTGATCCAGAGGAATCCCTCTTCGTCGATCTCGCCGAGATCGCCGGAATGCAACCATCCATCGACCAGCGCCTCCGCCGTAGCCTCCGGATCTCTGTAGTAGCCAGCGAATACGTGTCGACCCTTGACCAGAATCTCTCCGTCTTCGGCAATCCTCATCTCGGTCCCGGGGAAAGCACGCCCTCCTGAACCGAAACGAATGGCATCGGCCAAGTTGAACGTTGATGGCCCGCAGTCCTCCGACTGGCCGTAGACCTCTTGGATTCTGAGGTCGAGAGAACCAAAGAACTCGAGCAATTCAGCCGAAATGGGTGCCGCCGACGTGATCATGATCACGACCTTGGACAACCCAAGTGCGGCTTTGACCTTTGACAAGACAAGCTTGTCGGCAACTTTGTACTGAGCGGCCAGAGCCCCGGTCGGCTCCTTGCCGTGATTGCGCAACTCGGTGACCTTGGTTGCCACCCCCATAGCCCACGCTGCCAGCTTCGCCTTCACTCCGGTGGCCTCCGCCAACTTCGCAGTCACTCCGGCGTAGAACCTCTCCCACACCCGCGGGACCGCAAAGAAGACCGTCGGCTGGACCTCTTTGAGGTTGTCTGCCAGCTTGTCAATTGATTCTGCGTAGTAGACCGCCCAGCCCGATGCGGCCGGACCGTGCACCGAGAAGACCTGCTCGGCGATGTGCGACAACGGAAGGTATGAAACGCTCGAATCGTCCTTCCCGATTCCGGCAGCGTCAACCGCCTGAGTCGCCGTCCAGACAAGGTTGTCGTGGGTGAGCATGACACCCTTGGGAGGCCCGGTGGTCCCCGAGGTGTAGATCAGCGTCGCAAGCTGGTTGGGTTCCAGTGCGGCAAGCCGTGCATCGAACTGATCGTTCGCAATGTCGGCACCCGCTGCAATGAAGTCCTCCCATGACATGACCAACGGATCATCTATGGCCGGACCGCCATCCATGATGACCACACGACGGAGATTGGGCAGGCTGTCGCGGATCTCATCGATCTTGGCCCATTGCCCTTCATCCTCGATAACGAGCAGAGGTGAATCCGAATGGTCAAGGATGTAGTGGCACTCGCGCGGCGAGTTCGTCGTGTAGATGCCCGCAGGTACAGCACCGATCGCCATGGCGGCCACATCGGCAATCACCCACGAGGGCTGATTAAACCCAAGAATCGTGACTACCTCACCGGGCTCGATGCCCAATGCAATCATGGCCTTGGCGGCGCTGATCACCTGATCTGCATAGACACGCCAACTTGTCGCCTTCCAAGCGCCACCAATTCGCTCGTAGTAGGCGGGTCTGTCCCCAAGAAAATCGCCGTTCCGAATGACTTTGAACGGAACTGTCTCAACCGGCACTGGTGGGTCCCTTCCCTATACGCCCTCGATAGCACCAACTGTAGCGACACGAACGCGCTCGATGCACCCGAAGAGCACAACTAGCCCTCGGTTGCTCGGCCAGCCGGGTGCTAGGCCTCGACCTCGACGAGTTCGTTCGTCCTCAGATCCAGTACCCGCTCCACAGAGCTGCGGCTTTCGGCGATCCACCTCGCCAAGCCCTCGCCGTGCTTGCGAACGATCCACCAGGCAACGTCGTGAGAGTCCGACAACCGGAAGTCCTGCCACCTCTGGCGGGCAGCCTCGATTGCGTCCTTCTCGTCGCCGAATGACCCGATCAGTGTCTCGATCGGCCCCTGGTACGCCATGCCGGGCTCCAATGCCGGCTCCCTGTACTCAGTAGCGGTGAACATGCCTTCCTGCATAATCTGCCTCGTTTCCTCAAAAGCCCAATGACATTGTAGCGACTACTCGACGTAGGGGAAATGACTACTTTCCGTACGGTCAATTTTGACTGACTGGAGGTCGGGTTCCGCACAGCGGAACTCCACCCTGTCCCGGCAGGGATAGCAGCCTCCGTGGCTTCTGAACGGCCCGAGCGGAGCCGATCGACACAGCGCGCTACTGGAATTGAACCTCTCACCCGATCACTGCGAACAGGCCTACAGCGGCGCTCCGACGACGCACCGGGGCGGAAAGAGCAGCTCAATCCATCGCTTGCGCGTAGAAGGCGAAGGTGCCCATTCGGGTGCCTTCGCCTTCTATCTCGTGGGCGCTACTGGGATTGAACCAGTGACCTCTGCCGTGTCGAGGCAGCTGGAGGTGTTACAACGCGCCCTGTGGAACGGCGAGCTTCGTGCGAATCCCCCGGTCAGAGCTGCCTTTTCGCCGTTCATCATCTTTCAGTGGTTCGCGGTGTTCTTCATCCTCTTGTGCACGCGGTGTGCACGCGGGTCAACGCGGATGATCGACACCCCGCACCAGGAGGGCCGACACCGAGCACCCGGAGGGACGTGCGTTCCTGCTCCGTACTCGGAGATCGGTGCGGGAAGGCCAGCAGTGCTGACGAAGGACCACCTACGATCTCGCGGTTCGACCCGGCATGATCCGGATGGCGCCTGTCGCCACTGCTATCGGCCCCAGTTGTCCACATCGGCATCGCCTCGACCGGGAGGCCTATTCGGGTTCAGTCGGGTCAGCCGATCCAGCTCTTCCCGATTCCGCCGATCCGGCTTCTTGCGAGTCGCAAATGCGATTCCCACAAACACGGCAATCAGGATGGCTAGTCCCACGAAGTTCTCCATGAACCAAGGCTAGCAAGCAGGCACAGAGGGAAGCACAGCTATTACGCATCCACCAGATTCGGTCAGAGGACGGGTGGAGCGGTCTGTTCGGGGTGGAGCTAGCAAATGGACAAATCGCGTCGGTTTCGGCGTAGCCAACCAGGAAACCGGGTCGAGCGTACTCACGCTGCGTGGCGTCCGCATCGCTCGGCACCCCGCACATGGACGTGCCGATCCCGGACACCCTCCAAGATGTGCGTTTCTGCTCCGTATTTGCTGATCCAGGTCGCTGAGATAGCTGCAGCAAGCTGGTGCGGTGTCCAATGGTCCGCTTGGGCCTCCGCGTCCGCGCGTCTGGCCGCGGAGCGGTCCGCGTGCGATCACGGCTGCGGCGCGATGCCACGACTGAGTTGGTCGGCACGCCGGATCATCGCGGGGACCCGACCAGTCCCAGCCATCCGCATGATGCATTCCTTGGCTTCCTGCTGGTCAAAGCCTGCGGCCGACACATGCAGGGGCCGCCTGCTTGACCCGCGGTGAATCTCGTACTCTCGCGGACTGTCCTGATAGCGAGACTTTGCCACACCAATCACAGGGATCCCTGTCGTTTCATAGAGGATCCGCCCGAGTCCCGGCATGCGTGCTTCCCCAAGATCCACATAGGCGTCAATCACACAAATTGACAAGTCGGTCGCCGAATCGATGCCACGAAGCAGCGGGGTCAGTTCCCGCCTCCAGAACTGGCCCGGCTGATATGGGCCGACCGGACCCACCTCGACAACCCACTCTCTGTTGGGAACAATGTCCTCGAAATCCGCCAGGCTCACACACCCCACCCGGGCGGAGGCATCGCTGTAGCCCACATCGAAGACACCGATCACGCTGTCAGCCCGCGCCACATTATTGCTCGTCAATCGCGGCGCGGATCATCTCGATTCGCTCAGGAGCAATAACCCCAATCACCTCTAGGAGATTGTCGCGGCCCCACCCGTCCGCGGCCAACGCACAACGCACCAGTAGCCACAGCCCTTCACGCGCTCGATCCCGGCACCGAACCTGCAACGTCAGATCACTCTGCGACGCACCGCTAACGATGAAGAACAGGAGGTCCACTATCCGGCCGCTGCGCCACGGCGGTTGGTCTTCCGTGAGAGCTGCCAACAAGACAGACACGGTCGGCTCGGCAACCGGGTAAATCGTTCCCTGCGAAAACACATGCTCTTCGATGAGTTCCCATGCAGCAGAAGCGGACTCAACATCCGTGCTGTTGAGCAGGCCACGGAGAGCCACCCCGACCCTTGTCGCCGGTCCGTGGTGCTCGACAAAGGCCGACCAGTCAACACTGGTGATCTCCAAATCTGCAGCGACACTCACAAGCTCCTCCAAGGCCATCGGGAGCACCCTCCAGACCCGATCGGAACAGCAACCACAACAACACCAGACAACCCATGCATACCGAATTATGCCATCCCTACCCGAACCGGTGGTCCGGCAACACTGGCTGCACAACTGTGTGTGTTCGATCGCCCGCCCGACACGTGCCGCTATGCGTGGTTTGTCGGATCTGCGATATCGCTCGGTATTGATTGATCGGGGTGGCTAGTTCAGTCCGAACACCGTGAGAAGGGCAGTGTCGATTCCCCACTGTTCTTCCGGGGTGAGGTGGCCTGCCAGGTCGCCAAGTCGATTGACATCGACCGCACCGACCTGTTCGACTAGAACACGAGTCGAGGACCCATCGATCTCGATCTCAGGCCGGAACGATGCCGGCCTAGCGCTCCGAGAAGTCGGAGCAACGAGAACGACAGAGCGGGGAAGAAAGGCATCTGATTGCACGACGACGCCGAAGCGCTTTCCCTGCTGTTCATGACCCACACCCTTCGAGAGCCGCAGGTCAAAGATGTCACCCCGCTGCACGTAGGCTCTCCATGAGATCGGCTACGGCCAGCATCTCGGCCCGGTCATCCTCGTCGGCTTCGAGAGCGGCCACCTCGGCTGCCAATGCTTGTTTGTCCTGGCGGCGCGACGCGGTCTCGACCAGAGCCGACCGGATAGCTTCCGAACGAGTCATGCCGGTCGCTTCGAGCTGCCCCAAGGCTTGGAGTGCTTCGTTATCGAGTCGTACAGATATTGCTTGAGCCATGAGGGCATTGTATCACGATACGTCATACGTTGGGTAGGGCTTTGATGGAGCTCCTATTCAACCGAGCGCACACGTGAGGATATGAAGCTCCTATTGGTTGTCAAGGGGGTGTTTGAGGTCTTTGAATACTTCGCGTGCGACGTAGCGTTTGAGGCAGCGGATGATTTCTCGTTTGCTTTTGCCTTCGATGGTGCGGCGTTGGACGTAGGCGCGGGTTCGGGGTTCTGATGACATGCGGACCATGACGATGCGCCAGAGGGCTTCGTTGGCGAGCCGGTCTCCGCGGGGGTTGAGTCGTTTGCGTTGGATCAGTCCTGATGACGCGTTGATGGGGGCGCTGCCGCAGAGGTGGGCAAAGGCTGCTTCGCTGTGGAGCCGGTTCGGGTTGTCGCCGGCGGTGACGAGCAGTGTGGCGGCGGTTTCGATGCCGATACCGTGGCGGGCGATCAGTTCTGGTGCGGTCGCGGTTATGAGTGGGCTGAGGATGTCGTTGACTCGTTTGATCTCAGCGTTGAGGAACTGGACACGACGAGCCAGCTCGCGCAGTGCGAACTTGGTTGCCCCGACAACGGTGGTTGGATCCGATGGTCGGAGCCGGGCCGCACCAGAGACCAATCTCTTGGTTGTCAGTCCCCGGAACGTTTCTCGAATGTCGTCGGGCCCAGTGACGACCAGGGCCCGCATCTGGTTGATTGCTGAGGTGCGGTCACGGGTAGCGGAACGGCGAACCATCCGTAAGGCCCGTATTGCCTCAACATTTCCGGTGCGGGTCTTGGGTTGAGCGGTGGCCTTACCGGACTGGGCAGAACGGGCCGCAGCGATAGCATCGACCTCATCAGATTTGCCGTGGCTGCGTCGCTCTTGACGGTCGGGACGACTTACCTCGACCACAGCGATGTCGTTGCGTTGCAGGAACCGGGTCAGGCCAGCACCATAGGTGCCTGTGCCCTCGACACCAACCAGTTCCACCGGCCCGAACCTCTCCAGCCAAGCCAACATGTTGTGGTGCCCGGCTGGATCGGTACTAAACCCTTGCACTCCGAGTTCGGCGCCGCGTTGATCTAACGCAGCAACCATGTGCACATCACGATGGGTATCGACGCCAGCGGTGACGGCTGTCATCGTCGCTAGTTGGGTGGTCATTACTATCCCTCTCTGGTTGCGTGGTCTGACCTGGTGTGACATGCCGCAGCGTTGGACAGAACAGGGATGAGCCATATGGCAGGCTCCTATGAGGTCACAATCAGCACGGCAAGCCCATGTCAGATGGGTCCTCAGACCGGGCCGACAGTTCATATCCAAGGCAACCAAAGCGCCAGCCGGTAAATCGGGTCAGGCCGAGCCCGAGAACCCATCTGACATCCTCATCAACCCGACAACACAAGCGAAGACGAGGAGCCACACCATCATCCCTGTGGGTAATCCGTCTTAGCTCCAGGCACAACACAGAGGCACCTCGGCAACGGTCCGAAGGGGGCGAGCCGAACGCGAGGTGCCGATCTGCTCGGTTCGGGGACGCGCTCGTTATGGCACCGTATTTGGTGATCCAGGGTGGGAAGGTCGGCGGCGCTAACGATTCGTGATGGGTCGTCACGTCAAACCGCATTGCCGGTCTCTCCACTCCTGCACCTACCATAGGCGGGGTGGATACCGAGGCATCACTCTCGGACCTGAGCAAGGTGACTTCTCGCTGGATTATGGAGGATGGGGAGGTCCTCGCCATCGCCAGATACTCACACGCGGCGGGAGCGAGGGACTACAAGTTATTCAACCGGTACGAAGCGTTTGTGTCCGGGATCGCCGCGCTGCCTGCTGATTGCCCTGGGGGCGCAAGCTATGGCTGCGGCGCGTCTGGCCGATCGCCAGAAAGTCGGTGTCCGGGATTGCGACCGTCGCTACCAATCCACTGAAGATCCTGTCCCTGTTCGGCGGATCGCTATTGATCACCATGTCGTATGTCTTTGCCCTCTGGTACAGCATCGCCGCCTTTGGAGGGGGCATTGGTTTTGTGGCGGTGACTGCGGTGTACCTGGCGGGCTCGGCTCTTGCCCAGGTGGCCCCAACACCCGGCGGGATCGGTGCCGCTGAAGCAGCGCTCAATGCGGGGTTGACTGCTTTCGGACTTGATACTTCAACCGCGGTACCGGCGGTGTTCCTCTTCCGGATCGGCACCTTCTGGTTCCCGATTTTCCCTGGCTACCTAGCGTACAAACGACTCGACTCCCAAGGTGCGCTATAGGTGAAACAGACTCCTAGAACTCCAGGCCGTCACGCCGAGCTCCTTCGACTACCAATGAGGCTGGGTAGAAGCCGAGGGCGTCTTCGGCATCGCTGGCGACGGTTTCGGCGAGCCGCCCCTTCGCGTTGAACTCGTATGTGATGCAGCCGCCTTCGAAGGTGAAGTACCAGTTACCGCGATAGAACACATCGGGCACAGAATCGTCAATCAATTCGAGCGCCTCGGTGATTGTGACGCCGCGGCCGAGACCGGTGAGGCCAGGGTCGTTGCTGCGCAGCTCGACGGTGCCCTCTTCGGCACCGAGTTCACTGATCACCCATACAAACTGGTTGCTGAGGAGAGCTTGATTGACCCGCGGGCCGACCTGGTGGTCGATAGTGTCATCGAGCATAAAGACCACCGGCCTGTCGTCGACCTCGGTCCCCTCCAGGTCCTCAAGGAGAGAGCGCGACGAAAGCAGGGGGCGTTCCCCGGAAGGGACGACCGTGATCCCGATCTCGGTGGCCTGTGATTCGATAGCCTCGTAGCGCTCGATGTCAGGGAACCCTGAGTCGACTCTGACGGCGTGTGTCACATCGCAAGATGGCGTAACTGTTGCTATTAGGAATGGACTAACCGAGGTCGTGATCTTGATTCCGGCCTGATCATCCTCAGCAAACCATTCAACCGAGTCCCACCCAAGCCTCAGCTCGTCGAGACACGGCGTGTACTTCGCAGTAGGTACGGACTGGATAGTCAGAATATTGGCGGACGATATTCCGCGGTCTGGAGGAAGGCAGCTGGCTTCGCCCAAGCCAAGATTGCTACAACCGGCAACGACAAGGGTCATGGCGACAACTGTCAGGGGAGCTCGTCGCATCACAGTATCCCACCGCCGGTGAATTCAGCGACAGCCATCGCTAGTGCGAAGAGTGCCAGCAGCAACGCGCCAGCAGCAAGGCGCAGCCGGCGGGGACTCCACCGCTGAATCGAGATCGGTTCGGTCGGTGGTGCCAGGCTGCGAAACTCATCGACCAGATCGATCCCTTGTTCCTTCTTGATCAACGCCAACGAGCTGCGCGACTGTGATGGCAGAGTGACGCTTCTAGTTGCGGCAAACGCCTCGGCCAAATCCTCGGGAGCGAATTGCAGCAAGGCACGTTGGTAGACGCGATGTGCATCCGTCCGTAGTGCAAGAATCACCATCATATTCGCCAGGTCGACAGCTTGGCGCCACGGACTCGGCCGAACCGTACCGAACGCCACATCGATCAGAACCACCCTGCCTTCATTCAGCATCACGTTTGCCGGTTTGATGTCGCGATGCGCCAAACCGGCATCCCACATGGACCGAATAACCCTGAGGGCATGGTCGATAATCTCGTCATCGATTTCGGCGTCGGTGAGCTCTTCGGAGCCCTCGAGGAACTCGCTCACCATGAGATATTCACGCTCGGGAGCCAACTCGACGATCCCGAGCGGTTCGGCGCTGGGCACACCAGCGGCGCTCATCAACCGCTGGATGTAGTCCTCGTACTCCACAAGGTGGCGAACAGAGCTGAACCTCACTTCGTCTTCGAGTGATCCATACAGAATGGTTCTACCCACTTTGTACCAACGGTCGGAACGAAGATGAGTATGGCTATACAGCTTGGCGAAGACATGCTGTTCTGGATCGCCCGCCACCTTGAGACGTAGCGGTGTTGACCCGCCAGATCCCTCCAACCCAAACGGTTTGATCTCAAGAACCTCGAGGCCTAGCTGTTCCCCGACTGCTCGCTTGATCGCTTCGCCGCGGGCGCCGGTGACGTCGAGGTGGGCTGCAACGCCACGTGTCCATGTCACCGGGAAGGCGTGCTCAGGCGCAAACCAGCGGAAAAGTACAACCGTGACTGCGAGAGAGAATATGGCGGACACTACGGCGTCACTCGGATGATCGACCCCCATGTACATCTGGGCCAGAATCAGGAAGGTAACCAACACTCCAGAGACAATCAGCGCGATACGGCGCCACCTCCCCGTGGCTGTGATCACGTAGGCCATCGATGCCAAGGTCACCCCGAGTCCGGCAACCGGCGCAGACGGATGTGACGGCCCGTTCCAACTGCCGATGATTTCCACAAACGGCCGCGGCCTACCGACAACGTAGCCGATGAATTCCACGGCTCCCTGAACGAGGAGTATGGCCAGCACCATGGCAAAGAAATGTCGCCAGCGATGGACAAATATGAGCGCCAGCAAAGTCCCGATTCGAAGAATTCTCAGGAACCAGGACGAGCCCAGCACTGCAACCGCGTCGGCGATCGATGTCAAAGCGCTAGACCGAATATCGACAATCTTCTGGAGCAATGCGGTGTCCTGTCGGGTCCACCAGTCGGACGTGGCGGGGAACGCAAACAGCGAAATCCAGAGCACGATCATGATGATCCCGCCCAACAGCCATACCCTGCCGCTGGTTTGCAGGTCCCCACGCAACGCTGCCTTCTCACCACTGGGGCGACGGCGACGACCGGCAACCCGGATCCCGGCGACACGAACCTCGCGACGGACGCCCACCTCCGGGAGCCCCGGTGCAATGGGCTCGCTCTGGTTAACTTGGGTGTCCGGTGGTCTGTCGATGATTACTCGATCTCCTTCTCTTTGCCTGGCCAACTCGCCGCCCTGAAGCGCGGTTTCCCGATCATGCGGCTCGTAAGCCCATTCGCCTCGGGTGAGTTCCCACTCGAGCCGTTCCTGTTCCAGCATCTGCGCCGGAAACCGCTATTCGAATCACTGTGGACCTTCGAGCTCTGCCGTGGCTTGTGATGGTTCGTGTTGTTGGGCGATCTGGATACCGATGAGTCGAGCGACGATGACGACGAGCAGTATGTGGCCTGTGATCGACTCGACTACGGCGAGAGCTCGTGCGGCGTCGGATATGGGTGTGATGTCGCCGTAGCCGACCGTGGTCAGGGTCATGTAGCTGAAGTAGAAGAGCGAGTCGACGCCCTCGTGTGCGAAGGCAAAGGAGGTGGGTTCGAGTTGGTAGATGAGGTCGTAGACGATCGCAAAGTCGATTCCAACGAAGATGTATACACATAGGGCTCCGACGATCAGATCGATTGTGATCCGTATCTGACGGAGCACGTTGTACATGATCAATAGTGGTGCAGTGAAGGCATAAATGGACACAGCGACCCAGGCAGGAGCGACCAATAGCTCTAGGTTGGTCCCCAAGCCCACGACTGCCAGCGCGACCAGCGCCGCCATTACTGTGAGGTTGATGTAGACGGTGCGGGGCTGCGCGTCGAGCGCTCGCAGCGTCACGATGAAGGCCAGGTATGGAATGATCCACGCCATAGCAAGGCTCACACCGGTCTGATCGGTCACCTCGGACATGAAGTAGATGGTGATCAAGAGCGCAAGTACCAGCATGTAGCTTCGTGTGAAGCGACGCACGGCCTTCGGCACATAGAGTTGCAGGCGATCAAAGATCGGGACGTGTGGAGTTCCCGATCCTCGAAACATGGTCATGGCACTCCCTCGTTTCGTGGGTTTCGTGGTAGTAGGACGAAGAGGACTTCGAGTTTGTGGGAGGCCAGGTATGCGCGCCGGTTCGGTGACAATCCGGATCGTGCCGCCGGCGTTGCTTCTGCCGGCATCGAGCGCCAGGCCGAGTAGCCATGCCGTTCTGGGTCGAGGTGCGGCCCGGGCCTCGAAGGCCTGGAGCCGCACCTCGCTTCGGTTCGTCATTGGTTAGTCATGGCGGTTCCTAGCGCTGTCTTGCGGCTGTGCGGGTCGTACTCGCTGTCCTCGAAACTACGCAGCGCTTCGAGGACCTCTTGTCGCTCCTCGCCTTGGCGGGAGGGGGTGACTAGTAGCAGCAGGCTGGGCAGCACCAGCAGCGCTACGACCAGTGAGAAGAAGATCATCACTGCGGTGAGTAGACCGAAGTCGGCGAATACCGGCATTGGTGCCTGCGACATGACGAGGAACCCGCCCATTGATGTGAGTGCTGACAGTACAAGCGCTCCGCCGGTTCCCTCGCCGGCTCGGCGAAGGGCTGGGAAGCGGCTTGGTTCACCGACGAACTCCTCGCGGAATCGCATCGTGAAGTGCATTGCAAAGTCGACACCGACGCCCACTGCGATTGCTGCGATGGTTGCGGTTACGGGGTTGATCGAGTAGCCGTACAGATACATGAATAGGTAGACCCATCCCACCACGAGGAGGATCGGGATCACCGACACCAGCGCATATTTCAGTGATCGCATGAACGCCCACGCAATCAGCGCACACAGACCCAACGCGATGAGCAGCGACAGCACCATCGACGCCGTGAACGCAGTGAGAGAATCCTCGTCCGCTATGGCGTCGCCAGACAGGCCGAGACTGGCGAACTCAGGAGTGGCAGCGTCGAACCCAACACTGGCATCCTGGAGGGCGTCTCGCGCCGCCGCCATCAGCTCGAGGTCGGAGACAGTGGCGAGGGCGACTTCGACACGGGTCGCCTGGAATCCATCGCCGACATGGACGGCGGACTGGACATCCTCGGCACGCCACAGCACGGTCCCGCCCGGGCCAGGAACACCGTTTGCGGACGCATAGTCATATATTGCAGCCACCTGCTCAGCTTTCGCAGCCAACCCGTCGGATCCCTCCTCAATGGTGACACCGGTGGAAGCCTCGATGGCTGCCACCGCGTCTGGTGAGGCCAACGCGGCGCGTACGACGTCAGTGGCATCGTTGGCTGTCGCCGGAGTCCCGTCAAAGTCACGGGCCAGGAACGCGACGCCTCCCTCCGACGTCCGCTTGGCGTCGGCAGCATCGACATCGACGATCACGGTATCGATGGCCGCGAGAGTGGCGGGTTCGGTCAGGTCGCCCTCGACGTATAGATAGGCGTTGGTGCCGGTGCTGGTTCCGTAGTGGAGCTGTAGCGCGTCGAGGCTCTTGATGAAGTCGGTCTTGGAGGACGTGAAGTCGCTTGGTTTGAATTCCTCCTCGACCTGGGTGAACCCGTACAGCCCTAGCAGGGCCAAGACCACGGTCACCGGCACAGTTATGACTCGCCAACGAGCCATAAAGTGCACCACCGACCCGGCGCCCTTGAGGCCGTGGCCGGCACCGCGGACACGATGGTCGAGCTGGCGCCCGCTGTCGGCCGCCTCCTGGTTACGACGTCGTATCTTGCGGTAGGGCAGGTAGATGACCAGCGGTATGAATACGCCGATGAGCAGGATTGCTCCAAGTGGAGCGAGTATCACCGAAAAGGTGACGGTCACGCCCCCGATCAGGCTCATCAAGAGGAAGCCGACCTTGGCACCCAAACGGGGGCCATGGATCCTGGGTGGTGGCCCAACGCTCTGTTCGATGCCGAGAACCACTCTTGGCCCGACGACGCCCAAGAACAGGTAGGCAAGCAGCAGGCCGATGGCGGCAGCAATCCCGAAGTCGCGGATCGCTTCGATGCCCGACGACACATTGGAGAGGAACGCAGCCGCGGATGTCGTCACCGCCAGGAGCACAGCGGCAGCGACCGTCGACATACCGATGGGGTATGCCCTGGTCGGCGATCGACCGGCGTCCTGTTCCTCGCGACAGCGACCGAAGCCATGGATAAAGAAGTCCACACCAAAGCTGAGCACCGCGATCGGAATGATGAAGGTCAGCAGGATGCTGTTCTTCAAACCAATCAACACGATGATGCCGCTGTAGGCCAGGAACGTGACGCTGAGTCCGGCAGCTACGATCGCCGACGCCCAATACGAGCGCACCAGAGCACCCACCAAGAGCACGATCAAGATGATCGCTCCCATGATGAATGGCCCAGCAGCCTCCGATTGCTCGTCGTCGGTGAGGATCCCGTCGATAGCCAACCCGATCACACTGATGTCCTGCTGGTCGCCGCGCAGGATGGTTTGGGCTTCTCGCAGCCAGGTCTGGCCCTCAAAGGCGTACTGATACTCGATGAAGTCCTCGTCGTCGGTATCGGGGTCGTCGATCTCAAATGACTCCCGCAGATAGGCGACCTCAGCTTGGAACGCCGGCGACCGCCACACTGTCACGTTCCCACCATCGATATCCTCGACGGTCGAGGTGGTGAGCTGCGACAAAGTAGCTCGCAACGTCGCCTGCGGGCTGTCGTCGTCCAGGATCTCTGATAGAGCGCGCTTTACGTCGGCGTCGTTTGCAGCCGCAAGCCCACCGGTCAGATGGTCATCGACGGCATGAGCGATCGAGAACACTCCATCAACGGGCACGCCCAAATCACTGTCAAACGTTGAGGTGAGGTGAGACTGCGAGTCAGCATCGGCTAGCAGCGCGGAGGTGTTGCTGAGAAACTCGGATAGACCGACGCGGGTCAACACGTCGCCGTTGACCGGGTCCTTGGCCTCCACGAAGAAGATCGCAGTCAAGACCTCAGTTGCCGGGTCAAAGAGCTCATCGACACGATCGGCAATCTCATAGATCTCACCGCCCGGGTTGAACGCCGGACCGTCACGATCCTCTTCCTGCAAGAAACTGAGAAAACCGGCGATCGCGAGAGCGACCGAGACAATGATGATCACAGCGACCAGGGACCGAACGCGGCGGCCAACCCACTCGAAAACAGCCAGCCCTCTTTCGTCGTCGGGGCGTCGGTCGTTGGCAGGATCCTTCTCGGTGACAGTCATGACAGTCCCTCCCGGAGTCATCTTCCTGTGGTCGATTCGTTGGTAGCTGCGGCGGTCCATGGAATCGGGCCGGTGATCGGTGGTCGCAGAGCGACCAGTCGTCACAACCGGCAAAGTGGAACGGGACGGTCGTGCGGCAGCAACACCAGCGGTGCCCTCCGCTCGACTTCTCCGTGTTTCGTCTACCTATGAACCTACGAATTGCTGGCTGGGGTGTCGTCACCCCCCAGAGGGAAATCGTGTACCCCTAGGCGGAGTGTCGGGAGTGCCTGCAGTGGCACGGCACGTTCTCGACAAGGGTGTGCTCGGCCGAGTCGGCGCTGGCTCTAGCGGTGACGCCGTCGACCGTCGTCCATCAATCCGCTCTCGTATGCAAGTACAATGGCATGGACCCGATCGCGGGCCTCGATCTTCGACAACACCCGTTTGATGTGGGTCTTGACCGTGCTCTCGGCAATGAACAGCTGCTCGCTCATTTCCGAATTGGAGAGTCCCCGCCCAAGTTGGACCAAAACCTCTTGTTCGCGGACGGTGAGGCTCTGGATGCGGCGCTCTGCCGCGGTGGGGCGCGGCGAACTGAGTGTGAATTCCTCGATCAGTCGTTTGGTAGCGGCCGGCGAAAGCAACGCGTCACCTCTCGCCACTGTCCGAATCCCCTCGATGAGCGCCGCCGGCTCCGCTCGCTTCAACAAGAACCCACTCGCTCCCGCCCGTAGCGAGGCGAAGACATATTCGTCCACATCGAATGTCGTCAACATGATGACCCGTGGCCAGGGCCCCCGCGCCGTCAACTCTGTGGTCGCATCGATGCCATTTGTGCCCGGCATTCTGATATCCATCAGTATCACGTCGGGTTTGGTCTCGGCGGCCTTCCGGATGGCCTCGGCACCGTCGGAGGCCTCGCCGACGACCTCGATGTCGCTCGCCTGCTTGAGGATCAACCGAATTCCGGCACGCATCAGGCGGTCGTCATCCACCAGCAACACTGAAATCATGTCGAGTCCAGAGGGAATTCACACAAGATCTGGACACCACCGCCGGAGCGATTGCGAATGGCAACGTCGCCGCCATGCAGCTCCATCCGCTCTCGAATACCGCGCAACCCGAAACCTTCAACGTCGTTTGCGTCGAGGCCCGCCCCGCTGTCGCTTACGTCAACAGTCACCGTAGAAGGACCCACATTGACCTCGACCGTCACCTCGGATGCTCCAGAGTGCCGCAAGGTATTGGTCAGTGCGGCCTGCACGATGCGGTAGGCACTGACTCCGATGCTGCCTGGAACGCCAGCAGCATCGCCGTGGACCTGCAGTTCGACATCGACTCCCGCCGCGATCAGCTGGTCGCGAAGCCGAGGCAGGCTTTCGATGCCGGGCGCCGGACTACGCAACCCTGATTCCGCGCCGCTGTGGAGGGTCTTGAGCAGACGATCGAGCTCCATCATTGTCTGGCGCGCCGTAGAAACGATTGTGTCGAGGGCAAGCCGGGTCGAGTTCGGGTCGTCGTCGAGGGCCATCCTCGCTCCCTCAGCATGCACCAACATCAGGTTTACGGTGTGACCAATCAGATCGTGAAGATCACGAGCCATACCGGTGCGGGCGTCTTCGAATTGGAGACGCTCCTCCTGTGCCGCGGCGAGCGCATGAGCGACGTTGCCAGCCTCGCGAAGCTCCTCCTCGCGGATCTGAGCCCCAAACAACAGGCTGACCATCCAGACCATCGCCCACACCGCAGCACTCGCAACGAACACTGGGAGACCTCCCTGATCCGGAATCCGAACGAAGTAGAAACTCAGACCCGCCAACGAAAGGGCCAAGCCAAGCCACCGCTCAACCGTTCGGCCATACGCCGCAATCGACCACACCATGACCAGGCTCGTCCACTGAATGAAGTTGCTCGGATTACCAAGAGCGATCAACCCCACCATTCCTGCCAGGTTCACCAACAGAGCAGGGAATGGACGCACTCGCCGAAAAGCCAACGCCCCGCCAACCGCTAGCGCCGCAACCGCAGCGACTAAAGGAGCATTGGTGTCGGGCTTGAACAACCAGATCTCGAGCTCGAGGAGGACGCTGAAGAGACCCGCAAGACCCACGTCGCCCAAAGGAGGAAGACGAACGGCACCCGTGGCGGGGGCACCGCCCAGAGCGGTGCCAGTCATCCTGTCGACTCGAGCCATCACGACGCCTTCCGGGTTATCGGGCTCCTACCACCCAACCATACGAAACTCAGGCGACAAAGGCGTCACCCTCCCGAGGGATAACGCGTACCCCAGCATGCGGGCAAACACCGATCCAGCCAACTAGCGACATCCCCCATCCGACAAACAGAACCCTCGGCCGCTGAGGGCGCCTCGAACCAGGCCGGCAACCGAACCCGGCTCCGGGTGAAAGCCGCTCTACCCACCCCCCACGGTCGTAAAGCAGCTGACAACCGCCCAGAACACTCATCCCGGTACGACGGGACGGGACACCCAACACCGAGAGACACCCGGCATTTCGCTGCAGTGCTCCCAGATGGGTCGGTCACTGTCGGTGGCGGCGTCCGCGGTCGAATTCGGCAGTAATGGCGGCGACGGCTTCGATGCCGGGTTTGGCGTAGCGGGTGAGGGTGCGTGGATCCTGGTGTCGGTCATGCCGTCGATAGTGATCGTTGATATTCCGCTCGCCGTTCACTCCTAGACCGGCTGCCTCAACGGATTCACCCACCCCAACCACTCCACCATCCGCACCCCCGACCACGACGCGAGACTCGCCGCGCTACGGGCCAACGGCTGCAACCTCGGTCTCGCCGACATGACACGCAGCTCGCGCTTCGATGAGAACCAGCTCTCCTGGACCCAGAACTGGTACGTCCGCCAAGCGAGTGTCGACAACGAGCGATAGACCCCCAAAACGACCCGCCCAGATCACTCACCGCCCCGCGCGATATCGCGCACCTACCAGCGCCCGGGAACCGGCACTCGGCGCTAGCTGTCCGTTGTCTGGGAGCAACGCTGGGTGGCCGCCTCGTAATCCCCAGACGGTGCCACGCCCTCGGCGCTCCCCGAACACAAAATTCTCCAGCCGGCTCTCGTGCTCACCTAGGAGCGTCCCGCACCGAGAGCAGAAGAAACCCTTCGCATCAGCGAAGGGTTTTGCTCCATCGGACTCGCCGTTGGCGATTCCGCGTAGCCGCGACCAGATTTGAACTGGCGTTACCGCCTTGAGAGGCCAAGCAGTGCGGCGGGACGCCAACCCCACCTCAAAATGAGAAACCCCCGCACGCAGCGAGGGTTTCTTGCTCGTAGCCCCGACCAGATTTGAACTGGCGTTACCGCCTTGAGAGGGCGGCGTCCTAGGCCGCTAGACGACGGGGCCAGGACGACGGATTGTAGTCATTCCG
>JAAELU010000492.1 GCA_024226255.1 bacterium
GAATGCCGGTTATCTCTCGCCGAGGGGCGCTCGATAATGTGCGGCGTCGTGGGTGTTCTGGGCTGGGTTGATAACGGTACCGAGAATGGTGACTATGGCGTCTCTTGCAGGAACGGCGTCACTCGGCCGTTGATCGCTGAGGTCGGACCGGGCGTCCTTCGGGCCGGTTTCTGCCGACTGTGGTTAGTCGTCTGTCGTCTCGGCAAAGGCCTGGTCTAGAAGGTCAGTGACCGGGTTTGTGATCTCAAGTGTCCACGCTCCAAGAGCCGTCCATGCCGTGCCGCCGCCCTCAAGCTCCTGGGTCTCGTTCCCGACGGCTAGGAACTCGAGGGTGTCTATAGCGACAAGGTTGGTCAGGTCAACTCCTCCGATCCTTGCTATCTCGAGCCAACCGAGACCGGAGTAGGAGACGAGGATCGATGAGCTTGTTGCCGGCACTCCTCGGGGCGTTTCGAGGTGGCCGATGGCAATGTAGGCGCCATCGACCCGGAGGACATGATCCGAGATCGTCGGCTGCTCGCCGTCTGGACCGATGTCTCGCTTTGCCTCCCACCCAAACTCTTCAGATCGTCTAGCCAAGACTGCGGCAGTGTCCCCGGCGCCATCTTCGAAACGCCACCAAACGAAAGCCTCGTCGCCGATGACATCAGCACCCGTAAGAGTGATGTCTCCCATTTCCGGTCCGATCGCTGCTTGGTTCGCAACAACCGATCCGACATCGACGATTCGCCAGGACCCGCTTTGGCTTTCGAACGCCAAGATGCGATTGCTGAACGTTTGTGCCAGTACGACTGGCTCGAGGCCGATCCAAACGATGGCCTCGGCGATTGTGAAGTCCGAGCCCATCTGTGCGACCTCCTCGACGGTCCAAGCGCTACCGCCGCCGACGTTGGATCGCCATACGTACACGCGGGTGTCATCGTCGAAGCTGGTCGTGGTCCCGGCACCGGCTAGAAGCACTTCGCCATCGCGTACGGCGAGTTCTTGGGGGACCCACCCCACGACACCCTCCGGAACCGGGAGGTCTACGGATGTCCACGCTTCGCCGCGGTCATGCGACACGTAGAGACTGGAACTCGGTACGTCGTTTGTGCCGATGGCCACAAGTGTCCGGTCCCATCCGGCGAGTTTGGTGATCACGTCGCTATCGGGCAATGGTGCCGTCTCGGTCCAGGTGATGCCACTGTCGAGCGAGATATAGGCGATTTCGGCTCCTGCAACGGCGAGTGCTCCGCCGAGGTCGACCAGCTTCGGGGCGGTTTGCCCCTGGTCTATGTGTAGCAGCGCGTCACCTAGCACGGCTTCGTTTGTGAGCGGGGGCGGCGGGGCTTCGACTGAGCCTGCACCTAGCGTCGCAGAGGTCAGCGGTACCGTCGGTGTGGAGGCCGAGGGGTCTTCAGACAACGGTGTCGTCGTCGACGGGTTGAGCAGAATCAGGCCACCCAACGCAAGAACCACGACCAGGGCTGTTCCGACTGCGACACTCACGCCGCGCCATGTGCTCAGCGGCGCCGAGACCGACCGTAGACCCATCGAGGGGATTCCGTGAGGAGCATCAGGAGCCTCGTCGGTCATCGCCGCAGCGATCCGGCGGAGTTCGCTATCGAGTGTGTCGTTCATCGAGCACCTCCCTAAGTCGTGCTCTTGCTCGAGCAAGATGTCGGCGGACTGATCCATCGGAAATGTGGAGATGCTCGGCGATCTGAGCGGGTGTCATGTCTGCCCAATACGCTAAGAAGACGACTGCTCTCTGGCGGCTGCTGAGCGAACGAACCGCTGCCGCCACTTCCGGATGCAGAGCTGGCATCCGCCAATCCTGATTGGTAGATCCGGCTGCCTCTATCGCCGGTCGGCGGCTGCGCCTCGCTCGAAAGCGATGGGCCTCGTTGAAGATGATCCGATACAGGTAGGCGCGCTTGTTGTCAGCCGTTGCAAACGTCGGAGAAGCAAGGGCCTTCACCACCGCTGTCGAGAAGAGGTCGGCAGCGTCGCGAGGTCCCACGAGCGCTGTAGCGAACCTCATCAACTCATGGCGATGGGCGCGATACGCCTCGGTGGCGTCGTCGACCACGGATTCATCCTGACTCATTCGCAACGGCGATCCTTCTCCATTGAACACTCCAGCCTATGTGACGCGTGAGAGCCTTCAGCGGGTGACACCTAGTCACATATTGACGACACCGGTCAAGTCCTCTCTGGCTACGCCCAGGATGCCACCACCGTCGGGTTCGAAGTGCTACTCGACGGAGTCACGCTTCCCGATACCTACACGGCCCCGCCTCTCAGACGTGCCCTGCGTCCCCTAGCAAGCCGCCGCCTGAGACTGAACAGCCCGCACGGACGGTTGGGGGCGGTCAACGACGAAACCCCCAACCGCCCAGAGAATGAGGCGGCGCCGATCAGCAATTATGGAGCCAGAACGAGCACTTCACCGAGTGCCCCCGATCGGCACCTCGCGCTCGGGATGCCGAATACTCACGGTGAAGATCGGCCTGCTGTTGGGTGCATCGGTATCTGCCGGATCCCACTCACCTGGGGGTGCGCGATAACGCTGCTGGTGGTGAGTGATATGGGTGCAGTCACGGCA
>JAAELU010000493.1 GCA_024226255.1 bacterium
CACCGCCATGGCGCCGGCTCAATTGATGACCTTGAAGGGGAAAATTCTGCCTTTGGGCTGTTGCGTTCCACATTTTGGTCCTGTACGCTGCGTTCACCATGGAGGTGAAGCTGAAGTACCGAGGACGTGAGGTCACGGACGAGGACATCACATTCATCCAGAGGCTGATGAGCGTGCTCTCGATAAGCGATAGTGCGACGGTCACGATAACTGAGGGAGTGGGATCTGCCGGCCGTCGGGCGAGATGTCCGGCGTCGAAGGAAGAATGACTGGTTAGAAAAGAAGAGGCTGGAGGATCGCGGCGAGCTGGCCATCGGTGAGTTCATCGGGGTCGAGGCCGTCGGGTATGGATGCGACGGCCAAGTTGGGGTGGGCGTGCATTTGCTGGCGAATGCGTGAGGTGGCGTTTCTGCCGGCGGGGTCGCCGTCCATCATGACGATGAGGCGCGGTGTGGGGAGAAGAAGCTGGTGTTGTACGGCGGAGAGGTGTGTGCCGAGGAGTGCGATTGCGGGGATGCCGATCTGATCGAGGCGCATGACGCCCCACGGGCACTCGACGATGACGAGGCCGTGAGCGTTGCGGGCGCGATGGAAGTTGTAGAGCAGTTGGTCTTTGGGAAGGCGTGGCGGGAAGTTCCACTTTCCGCGGTCTCGGATGGTTTGTGGATCGAGTCGTCGCGCGGCATAGCCGAGGGGCCGTGCTCGAGGGTCGTGGAGTCGGACGCCGATGGCTTGGCTGAGGAAACCTGGTCCTCGATAGAGCCCGGCCTCGAAGCGGCGCGCGGTATGGGGATGAATCGCCTTGTAGGCTAGGAAATCGGCCTCGGGGTCGAGTGGCAACCGGCGGCGGAAGGGGGCGAAGGGCTTCGCTGGCCGAGCGATGGGCTTGATGGGAGGACGCGTTGGGTGGGGATCGCGAGCCAGAGAGCTGAGGTAGTG
>JAAELU010000494.1 GCA_024226255.1 bacterium
AGCCCCCTCGTACAATACGAGGAGAGCCAGGGCGAAAGCGCCGAACCGGCCGCCGACGAGGAGGTCCGAGAACCCGTTGACGAGCCCGACCAGCCCCTTTCGCGGCCGCCCTGCAGCAACCTCTCCCAGCGAAACCTGGCTCACCGCTAGCGCACCTCCCACACGTCAGAAAGCCACTTCCAGTTCGCGAAGTAGTAGACCGCGAACGTCAGCAGGAACACACCCGCCAGCACCAACGTGCCGGGAGTATGATGCTCGTCCTCGTCCACAGCAGCCGCGTCTGCAGGGGCTTGCCGCTCTTCGTGCCACGGTTCCATGGCCTGTCCAGCGATCTTCGGACCGACGAATACAGCCGCAACCACCAGCAGGATGAACATGAACAGGCCGGTCACCGCGACGAGCGCGCCAATACCCATCACACCGAGCATGGTGTATGCGCCCGAATCGAAGCCCATCGCCAACTGGCTACCGGTGAACTCCACATCCCAGTGTCGACGCGGAACACCATAGGAGCCGGCAAACGACATGCCGAGCGCAAACAAGGTGATCCCACCACCGAACACGTAGGGCTGTATCCGGCACAGCGCCTTGGCGTAGAAGTCCCGCTGGAAGATCAACGGGACGACGTAGTAGGTCAACGCCATGAAGGCCAGGGTCGTGCCGCCCACCACGGTCACATGGAAGTGGCCGGGAATGCGCAGCGTGTTGTGGGCCATGATATTGATCTGCTGCGTCCCTAGGACCACGCCCGTGATCCCGCCGCCGAAGCCGAAGATGATCAACGACAGGAAGAAGCCGGAGAACCCGGGATTGCTCCAGGGTGCTGCAGCCAACCATCCAAACAGTCCGCGGGTAAAGCCCTTGGCTCGCATTCCCGCCTCGACCGAAGCCGGAACCGTGAAGCCATGGATTATCGAGGCGAGCACCGCCAGGTACATCGCATACGAGGTGTTCCAGATCTTCCAACCCGGCCCCACACCCGGATCAACCAACAGATGGTGCGCAGACGCGAGGTTGATGAACAGGATGTACAGGACGAACGCCGTGCGGCAGACGGCCTGGTTGAGCGGCTTTGCACCCACCGTGAGCGTCGCGAGCAGGTACCAGATCGACACCATCGCGCAGACATTCACCTGCTGCGACATGTGACCGAGACCCCACCACGTAATGCGATACCAGGCCGGATCCACGTTCTCGATCCACCCCATCGACCACAGGAAGGTCGGGATCATGACGACGGCACCGTGGAGCACGGTCACCACCGCGATGATGGCCGCCGCCGTCGCACCGAAGACGACCAACGGCACCGCACCCTCGTAGGTGTGGTCACGCTTCGCGATGTAGATCGTGGCGAGGTAGTTGATCACGCCGATCAGAGTCCCGACCGCAACCAGGATGATCCCGAGATAGAAGTCAGGGGACGCCTTGAGCGGCACATAGGACGTCATCAAGACGTCGCTTTTGCCGTTCATGATGGCGATGTCGACCATGATGCCACCGACCACCATCAAGACAAAACACGCCCAGGCGGCCTTCTTCGAGGCAAGACGTGTATTGAGTAACACGGTGCCTGCAAAGTAGAGGACTGCGATCTCGAAGCTCAGGATCCAGAAGATGAGCATGTTCAGCCCATGGAGCGTGAGGATCCGGTAGTACCACTGCGCATCCAGCAGATGCACCGCGGGCCATCGCGTAAGACCCAGAAGCAGGGCCCCGATGCCACCGATGAGCAGGAACACAACGGCGACGACAGCGTGCCAGCGGATGAACTGCTGCGCTGTCAGACACACCGGTAGCGATGTCGTCTCGCACGTCCGGACTTCGGACGGTTGGTGATTGCCCGAGACGGGAAGACTTTCGACTGCACTGGCCATTTGGGCCCCCTATTCGACGATGATGCGGCCAGTCATCGCATGATGGCCGATCCCGCAGAACTCGTTGCAGATGATTGGAAAGATGCCGGAGCTAGTCGGCGTGATCGTCAGCACGTGGTCGTACCCCGGAAGCACCTGGAAGTTCATGTTCAGGGGCTGCAGCGAGAAACCGTGCTGGAGATCGGATGACGACAGGTGCAGTCGATAGGTCTGCCCCTGCTTCAGCTTGATGATCGGGTAGAAGCTCCACATGCGCGCGAGCAGGTACCCGTCTCCACCGGGCGGAATCTCCACGATCGGGATGCCACCCTCGTCACCAACCTGATTGTCCTTCACGAACTCGGCCACGCGTTGACCGTATTCCTGCACAGACACCTTATAGGACTCGCCCGTCGGGTTCTGCTTGCCGTAGAAGTGCCAGTACGGCATGGCGATCGACATGATGATGCACCACGTCAATGCCAGTCCCACCCAGAGCCGCTCGACGCCAGCCGGTGCTTTGAACCAGCCCGCCGGCGGATTGTAGATACTCATTGTCTACTCCAATCTCGTCAGGGAAGTGTCGCTGGCGGCAACGCCAACAATTCGATCCATCCCCAAACCGTGTAGGAGACAGTCGGGATAACGACTCCCAGTACGAGAAGGAGCCAGGGATTGTCCATCAGCTTCTCTAGCGGATGTTTGTTGTCTGGATCTCTTTCGCTCATCAATACCTCCGTCATGCAGTGTTGATACCGTTGATCAGTCGTCGCTCACCCACAGCCCCTCGCTGCCAGATGACTGCGACGACCACGAGGAACAAAACGCCACCTGCGATCGCGATGAAGCCGCCCACGCCCATGACCGCGAGCCCGATGCTCTCACCGAGCCCGCGCGCCGCCTGCTCGGCACCGTACGCCTTGCGCGACATGCCATACGCGCCCGCGATCCCGAATCCAGCGGCAAATACCATCTGTCCCAGCCCGTATACGACGGGCTGCAACGCTGCCGTTCGTCTCAATTTCGGGGCGACCGGAGTCAGACCAAATGCGCCCAGCATCAAGTAGCTGACCGTCATGAACGCCGCAGTCACGCCGCCGATCGATGCGTGATAGTGGGCGGGCACCATCGTATTCGATCCGCTAATTGCGGCACCCAGCCCGAAGCCCAGAACCGTGAGCGCCGCGCTGACCAGAAAGCCTGCAATGCGCGGATCGGCAAGCGACGACAGCCCCAGGCTCCCCTCGCGCCGCTGGCGCACGAGCTCCCACAGGCAGAAGCAAAGGAAGATGCTGACGACCGGAAAGATCGACCAGCGCATCAAGTCGGTGAAGCCGCTTCGATAGGCACTGCTCGAGGTACCCGACATCGCAAGTAGCGGCGAGATCAGCCAGGGCGTCATCATCGCGAGGAACAGGAAGGCCGCGCCGTTGCGACTGACCGGAGAT
>JAAELU010000495.1 GCA_024226255.1 bacterium
CACAAGAAGAGCCCGCCATTCAGGAAGTGTGGATTACGATGCCGGACGGCGTACGCCTCGCGGCCGATATCCACTGGCCTTCCGACAGAGCTGCAGCCGACCGCTTCCCCGTTCTTCTGTCATATTCGCCCTATCGCAAAGACGAGTCGCGCTCGGGCAGTCACTCCTGGTTTTCCTATTTCTTGAATAACGGCTATGTGGTCGCCCGCGTCGATATCCGCGGCACGGGTCGCAGTGAAGGCACGACTATCCCGTACGAGTACTCGGACATCGAACTCGATGATGGTGAGGTGGTCGTCGATTGGTTGTCGAAACAGTCATGGTCGACCGGCAATGTTGGCATGTTCGGCATGTCCTGGACTGGCTTCAATTCCATCCAGATGGCGATGCGCAACCCGCCGGCATTGAAAGCATTCGTCGCCCTGATGGCCACCGAGTATCTTTACCAGGAAGATGTGCACTACATAGACGGCATCATCCATACCGACTCCTGGATGATGAGCCACGATCTCTTCAACGCCATGCCCGGCGCCCCCGATTTCATTCTGGACGAGGCCTGGATCAAGAACCGCTTCGACCGGGAACCGAGCGTCTACACTTACATGCGCCAGCAGCGCGACGGCCCGTTCTGGGACCGAGCCTCAGCAAAAGGCAAGTATGACAAAATCAAGGTCCCCGGCTATCACATCGGCGGCTGGTACGACGGCTACAGGAACAGCCTGCCGCGCATGCTGGAACACGTCGAGGCACCACAGAAGGCCATGATCGGCCCCTGGGACCACCACAGTCCGAACGGCGCCACGCCCGGACCCCGGGTCGAGTGGCGTGACGAGGCAGTCCGCTGGTTCGATCACTGGCTCAAAGGAGAAGATAGCGGCATCCTCGAGGAGCCCCGCTTCGCGGTCTACGTCCGTGACTACCATCCACCCGATGACTCGCTCGAAACCATCCCCGGCCACTGGCGCTG
>JAAELU010000496.1 GCA_024226255.1 bacterium
CGGCCGCCATCCACCTTTCCTACTCCTTTCTGGTTTCTGGTTTCTGGTTTCTGGTTTCTGGTTTCTGGTTTCTGGCTTCTGAGGTCTCACATCAAACTTCTCCGCTTAACCGTCCGCCACTCTGGCCGACCACAACTCCTGAAGCATCACTGCGCATCAGCAGTGCAGCGGGTGACCGGCCGCTGAAGCTCTAGCGAGTACAGGCGGCACCCCATGGAGGGGGATGCTCAGTCATCTAAGGATGGAGCAGCCCACCACAAGGGGTGTGAAAAGAACGATGATGCGTTCAATGTTTGCCGGAGTCTCCGGCCTTCGTTCCCATCAAACGATGATGGACGTCGTAGGCAACAACATCGCCAACGTCAATACGGCCGGTTACAAGAGTGCCCAGGTCACCTTCGAGGAAACGCTGGCGCAGACCCTGCAGGGTCCCGCCGGATCAGGGGTATCACGCGGTGGTACCAACCCTCTCCAGATCGGCCTCGGAGTCAAAGTGGCCTCCATCGACGGAGTGTTCACCCAGGGTGCTACCCAAGTGACCGGCCGACCAACCGACCTCGCCATCAGTGGCGACGGCTTCTTCATGCTTGAACTGGACGGCGCCAGGGTGTACACCCGGGCAGGCTCGTTCCGATGGGATGAGTCCGGCAATCTCGTCGCCCCCGGTGGATACCTGGTGCAGGGTTGGACCGCGGATGACCAGGGCAACATCGCCACCCAGACCGCGGTCTCCGAAATCAACCTGCCGCTGTCACAAGTGATCGACCCGGTCGAAACGTCGGCCGTCGACCTTGGCGGCAACCTGAGCGCCGACACCTCCGTCGGGGACACGCACACGACGTCGATCGTCACGTACGACTCCCTCGGTGAAGCTCATGAGCTGTTGGTCAGCTTCGAAAAGACTGCAGCCAATACGTGGGATCTCACCGCCGAAATGGACGGCAATGCGGTGACGCTCAGCACAACAAGCGCGACGTTCGACACCAACGGCAACCTGACGTCGGCAGGAACGATCAGCGTCAGCGGCTACACGCCCCCAGGGGCCGACCCGATTGCGTTCGACATCGACCTTGCCGGCTCAGCCCCGCTGGTTCAGTTCGGCGGAGGCTCGACGGCCGAGAGCTTCGATCAGAACGGCAACGCCATCGGTTTTCTGAGCAACTTCTCCATTGCGGAGAATGGCACGATCAGCGGCCAGTTCTCCAACGGAGAGACCAAGGTGCTCGCCATGGTGGCGACGGCAACGTTCAACAACCCTTCGGGATTGATTCGTAATGGCAAAACCCACTTCCAGTCCTCAACCAACTCGGGATCGCCGTTGATCGGTGAGCCCGGCAGCGGCAACCGCGGCCTGGTGGCGGCGGGAGCCTTGGAGATGTCGAACGTCGACTTGGCGCAGGAGTTCACCAACCTCATCATCGCCCAGCGCGGCTTCCAAGCCAACAGCCGGGTAATCACCGCTTCGGACGAGGTACTCAGCGATCTGGTGAACCTGAAGCGTTAGCGGTAGGGACGACCGCCAGCAATAGCGGGTAGGGACGACCAGCTAAAGGGACGGGCTAGCGCTTTGCGCTGGCCCGTCCTCGCGTCGTATCACGGATCACGTAGCAAGTATCAAGTATGTGCTACGTGATACTTGATACTTGATACGGTCTCGCCCATTCACTTATGTGGCGATCGTTCTGGCCGACGGGCTTTGTGGCGTCGGACAACGCGCCAGGTATGCCAATGATCGTTCTACATAAACTCAAGGGAGAGGACTTCTTCCTCAACGCTGATCTTGTTGAGTCTGTCGAAGAGACTCCGGACACGATCGTCACTCTCGTCGACGGCCGCCGCATTGTGGTTTCCGATTCCGCCGACACAATCGCGGATCGCATCATCGAGTACCGGGCTTCGATCCTGGTGAGCGCCTCAGAGATGCGCACCGGCACCCGGCACTCGTTCGAAGCCGTCCACCCCGTCGACTAGTCGGACTCTCCTCCTCCAGCCCCTTCGGGCTGGCTGCCCACCACTCACACGCGTGCGGTGTCGGAATCGATACGGCAATCAGCTCTCAAGCGGTCACGGTACTTGGTCGGCGTGCGGCCGTGCCGTGACGATATGCTCCGGCGCAGATGACGAAACTCGACCGGGCGCAGGTTCTTGCGTATCGCTACTCCGTCAACGGCCTGAGTTCGCGGCTCGCCGCGGGCGAGCTGTCGGCGGCGGCGCGTCCCGGTCTCCAAGACAGCGCTCCCCACTCAGCCGTGCTGTCGCTCCATGCCCGAGTAGATGCCGTCGGTCCCGACGATTGGAGCGATCGCAGTCTGGTTCAGGTTTGGGGGCCGCGCGGCGCCGTGTACGTCATCTCCAAAAAGGACCTCGCTCTGTTCACCCTGGGGTTGCTACCCAGAGATCCCGATCGGATCAAACAACTCCAGACTCAGGCGCGCCAGGTGTTACGGGTCCTCGATGGCCGCCCCCAGCGTCACAACAATGTGATCGACGCCGTCGCGAGCATCGGGGATGTGCGCGAACTCCTGTGGACGGCCACGACCGGTTGGTTCCTACCGATGTGGGACACGCGCACCACAGCGGTCTACCCGGCTGAGCCGGCTGAAGAGAACATCGAGGAGAGCCGAGTCGGCCTCGCCAGGCGCTTCCTCCACCACCTCGGGCCCACTACGACCAAGGCCCTGCAGTGGTGGACCGGTGGCACCCCTGAGGATGCCACCGCGACCATGAAAGCGCTGGCGCCCGAACTCACGACGGTAGAGGTCGCCGACCAGGAAGTGCTGATGCTGACCTCAGACGTCGGCGTCGCCGCCGATTCGCCAGCACCGACCGGCCTGCACCTGCTGCCGCCGGACGACGTCTACATCAGCCGCCTGTGCGGACCACTACTGGTGCCCGATCCCGAGGCGTACGGACAGCTGTTTCCCAAGGCGCCAAATCCAGGAGCTGTCATCAGTAACGGCGAGGTGGTCGCAACCTGGCGGCGGCGGGGGCGCCGGGTGACTGTGACATCGCTCGACGGTGAAATTCTCCCGGATCTCGTTGATCCGGTGGCAGACGCAGCCACCCAGCTGCCGTTGCCGGATGAGCCGGCGGACACCGTCGTCAAATGGAACATCGAGTGACTTCGGCCACACCGCTGCGCTAACGTCGCCCCCCATGACATCGAAGGTTCCCAACATTCTCGTAGTGATGGCAGACCAGCTGGCGCCACACGCCACCGGAACCTACGGCCATCCCCTGGTTCGCACGCCGAACATGGACGCGCTCGCCGAACGCGGGGTGCGCTTCGACGCCACCTACGCCAACTCGCCGCTGTGTGCTCCGGCCCGATTCTCTTTCCTGTCTGGCCAGGCCATCACCAAGATCGGCGCCTACGACAATGCAGCCGAGTTCCCGGCGGCAGTTCCCACCCTCGCTCACTACATGCGGTTGATGGGCTACCGCACCTGCCTGTCCGGGAAAATGCACTTCGTCGGGCCGGACCAGCTCCATGGTTTCGATGAACGGCTCACGACCGATATCTACCCAGCCGACTTTGCGTGGACCCCGAATTGGGACGAGGCCGGGCGCCGAATCGGTAAGTGGTATCACAACATGGACAGTCTCCATGAAGCCGGCCAGGCGGCCATGACCTACCAGATCGAATATGACGAAGAGGTTGGAGTCGCCGCCACACGCCGCCTATACGACTACGCCCGCGACTCGGATCCAAAGCCCTGGATGCTGGTCGCATCGTTCATCCACCCGCACGACCCCTACGTCGCCCGTCCGGAGTGGTGGGACCTCTACGACCACGACGACATCGACCTACCGGCGGCCGTCACCGTTGGCGACCTTGATCCACACACGCTACGGATCCGAGCCGGAATCGAGTACGACACCGTTGGCGCAACAGAAGAGCAAATCCGCAGCGCCCGCCATGGCTACTACGCCAACACGAGCTACTTCGATAGCTGGCTGGGCAGGCTGATCGCCACAGTCGAAGAGACCGGCCAAGCCGACAACACAATCGTGATATTGACTGCAGACCACGGTGACATGCTTGGGGAACGCGGCCAATGGTTCAAAATGTCCCTATTCGAGCGGTCGGCTCGGGTGCCCTTCATCATCGCCGGGCCCGGAATTGCTGCCGGCGAGGTACCAAACGCGTGCTCGCACCTCGACTTCCTGCCGACGTTGCTCGATATTGCTTCAGGCGATGGCAGGCCATGGCCGGAGATGGGCCAGGCAATAGACGGCCGCAGCCTGTGGCACCTGACAACCGGCGGCACCGACGAGATCGACGAGACCACCGGCGAATACTGCGGGGAGATGACCTCGTACCCGATCTTCATGATCCGCCGCGGCGCCATGAAGTACATCCATTGCGATACCGATCCCCCGCTTCTCTATGACCTGGCAACCGACCCGGACGAAACCGTCAACCTGGCCGAGGACACGGCTCATGCGACAACCGCAGCGGACTTCGCCGCCGAGGTCGCAGCGCGTTGGGATTCCGAGCAGATCCGTGAAGACGTCCTGGCATCGCAACGGGCTCGCCGCACGCTGCATGCCGCAATGACGGGGACGGCAGTGTCCTGGGACTATCAACCGACCCGCGACGCCGCCAACGAATATGTACGCAATCACATGGACTGGGCTGAAGCGGGCGCCAGAACCCGATTCCCTCGATTCGACAAGGCAACCGAATTGGCGGACGGCGACTGAACCGTCACCCCGCCGCGAGATAGCTCCGTCGTCGTGCTCGGTGTCGCGTATTGCCTCATCGGCATCACATGCCGACACAGCCGGCCGGACAGCATCGACCGTCGCGGCGTAGCCTGTTCGGCATGGATTCCGCACTCGCCTTCGCCCGTGTCCGAGAGACCAACGTTCTGGTGATTCAGGGTGATCTGACCCGACAGCCAGTGGCCGCCGTGGTCAACGCCGCCAATGAGAGTCTGCAGCACGGAGGTGGCGTCGCCCAGGCAATCGTCCGCACGGGCGGGCGCGTTATCCAAGAAGAGTCAGATGCGTGGATTCGACAGCACGGACCGGTCGCCGCAGGCCAGGCCGCGGTCACAACCGGGGGGATGCTGATCGCCTCCCGTGTGATCCACGTCGTCGGGCCTCGATTTCGAGAGGGTCAGGACAATGCCGGTTTGCTGCGCTCCGCCACAACCGCGGCCCTCGACGCGGCCGTCGAGCATGACTTGGGCTCAATAGCGTTGCCCGCGATCTCCGCAGGGATCTTTGGTTACCCGCCGCAAGAGGCCACCTCCGTAGTCGCCCACGCCGTCGTCGACTGGCTCGGGTCCAATCCGAGCAGTATGACTGAGGTCCGACTGGTGGGATTCAGCAAGTCAATGGCTGAGATGTTCGCCGAAGCGCTCGAGGGCGCTGCCCCTACGACCTAGACAGCCGATCTATACATCCTTCATCCAGAAGCTGTTGCGACAGGTGGTCTGGAAACCGAGAGACTTGTAGAAGTCCTGGTCGGATCCAACCCAGATCGTGTCTGCTCCAGCTGCAAATGCCCGCCGCATGCTTTCGAGTACCGCGGCCCTCCCTAGGCCCATCCTGCGGTACTCGGGGTCAGTGGCGACCGGCTCGACGTACCCGACGCGGTTCTGTGCGACCACCCACATTCCGGCGAACGAGGCGTAGTCCCCATTCGGAGCAACTGCCACCATTGTCATCGAGCGGTCGAAGTTGGGGGCTTCTTGCGCCCGCCGGCGCTCCTGCGGTCCGTCGGGCGGGGGGGCACCCTCGTGATTGAAGCCCCGCCACAGCACACGATCGATCTTCTCGAGATCGTTGTCGTCATCGAGGCTGACAACAGCAAACCCATCTGGAATCGGTGAGTCCGGTAGCGCGGTTCCGGCGACCACACACGATTGTGGCTCGTCGTAGTCAGGGTGGGCCGTGAAACCACGGGCGGCGAGTTGAGCCCCAAGAACCGCGTCAACCTCACTCAGATAGATGCCCAGCACCCGTCGCCCAAACGTCTGCGAAAGCCCACCGAGTCGCTCCTCGGCATGGTCGAACAGCAAAGGCGCAGCGTTCTGATGACCGGGACGCAGCTGCACGTATGCGAACGCCGGCGAGTGCTCTGGATGGATCATGCCAACTATCTCGCCGTCGATCTCGGCAATTCCGATCGCATCCAGGTCGACGTTGCTGATGTAAGGGTGAAAGTGCATGTACTCCCAGCGCGGCTGGAGCCATGCGGCCATGACGTTGCCCGGTTGGTATAGGTCAACCAGGAACTCATTGACTCGCTCGTAGTCGCCGTCGTGGCGATAGCTGCGAATCTGGATCTCGGTGCCGTCCAATCCCCCAGACATGGCATCAGAATACTGCCCCGATCAGGCGACCGAATCTTGGCGAGGTATCTACCGCCCGCCCCGGCGAGAGGCCAGTGGAGGCCCCTCGCCGCCGTCATCGAGCACGAAAACCAGAACACTGCATCCGCAGAATCGATTTCCCAGCTCGCCAAGTTTGGTTATGGTGACGGCTTGCAGGCGGGCTTGTGACACGGGAAATGTGACCGGAGGGGTTCATTTGGTTGCCGAGACGGCAGAGCAGACGGCTAAGACCCGCAGCCGCAAGCGCTACAAGCGCGGCTCGTCCAAGGCGTACCTTTTCCTCTTTCCCACCTTCCTCGTTCTGTTCGTCTTCGTCTACTACCCCATCATCGAGTCCTTCCGGCTCAGCAGAAACCGGGTAGCACCATTCGGCGGACAAGAAATCGGCGTCGGCTTCGAGAACTACACGCGACTCCTACAGAACTCCGATTTCTGGGATACCGTCAAAGTGTCGCTGTGGTTCATGGTCGGAACCGTCCCCATCGGCATCGGCCTGGCGGTGATCATCGCCCTGCTCCTGTCCTACCCCCTGAAGCGTCTCAACTGGTTCTACCGCACACTGATCTTCCTGCCGGTGGTGATCTCGAGTGCGATCGCCGGGGTCCTCTTCCGGCTTCTGTACAACCCCGTTGTTGGCTTTTTTAACTACTGGCTCGGCCTGATCGGAATCGATGGGCCCAATTGGCTGGCCGATAGAAGCTGGGCGCTGGTGGCGGTCACGATCGCCGTCGTATGGCGCCAGCTTGGGTTCAACGTGATCATCGCCCTAGCCGGCATCCAGAACATCGACTCCCAGCTGTACGAGGCCGCCAAGATCGACGGAGCCGGCACCTTCGCCCGAATCCGATACATAACCCTCCCCCAGCTGAGTCCGACGCTCTTCTTCCTGGCGATCATCAACGTGATCATCAGCCTGCAAGCGTTCGGTGAAATCAACATCCTCACCGACGGCGGCCCCGGCCGGGCAACGACCAACCTCGTCTACCAGGTGTTCGTCGACGGATTCGTTGGTACCCACTTCCTCGGCCGGGCGTCGGCCCAGGCCTTCCTGCTGGCCGTCATGGTGGTGGCCATCTCGTTCATCCAGTTCCGTGGCCTCGGCAAACGGGTGCATTACCAATGACAACCGAAGCCATAACTCAAGTCCAGACGGCCCCGGCGCAGCACCGCAAGAGGCGCAATTGGGGCGACGGCCCGGTCCACGTCGTCTTGCTGGTCATCGGGCTGATCATCGCCCTGCCGGTGGTGATCGCGTTCTTCATGAGTTTCACTCCTCTGCGGGAAATCCTGTCGCAGGGGGCCGCTCCGGAAATCCTCCCGAACACGTGGACGATGGAGAACTATGACAAAGCCTGGACGGCGTCACCGTTCCCCCGTTACATGCTCAACAGCATCATTCAGACCGGTGTGATCACAATCGCTCAGGTTGTCTTCAGCGTGCTCGCAGGCTTTGCGTTCGCCATGTTCGAATTCCGCGGCAAGAACGCGTTGTTTGCACTTGTCATCGGGAGCCTGATCATCCCGTTCGAGCTCACGTTCATCCCCAACTTCGTCCTCATCAGCGACCTGGGATGGGCCAATACGTATGCCGGTCTGACGGTACCGTTCCTGGCGAGCGCGTTTGGCGTGTTCATGATGCGTCAGTTCTTCCTGACAATCCCGCGCGATCTCTACGATGCCGCCAAGATCGACGGGGCCAGCGACTGGTACTACCTGTGGCGGATCATGGTGCCGCTCAGCAAGGGAGCCATCTCGGCGTTTACGATCTTCGCATTCCTCAGCGCCTGGAACCAGTTCCTCTGGCCGCTGGTCATTACTAATGAAGAGTCGATGCGAACAGCTCAAATTGGAATTCGCTTCTTCCTGGTCAATCAGGAAAGGGCAACCGACTGGGGAGCAATCATGGCGGGGACGGTCATTGTGATGGTCCCAACATTGATTATCTTCCTGTTCGCACAGAAACAACTCGTCAAGGGGATCGCTGCCAGCGGTCTCAAGGGCTAAAAAGAAAACCAAGAAGGGAAACAGGGCACAAATGAAACGAATGACAAAGTTGTTCGCGTTGCTCGCAGTATTCGCATTGCTGGCATCAGCATGCGGCGACAGCACGGACGACACGACGGCAGCTCCTGGGACGACCCAGGCAGCCACCACACTTGCTCCGCCGAGCGAGCCGGTAACCATCGAGTTCTGGCACGCAATGGCAGACGATCTGGGTGCAGTGGTTGACGAGCTCGTCGCTCGGTACAACGCCAGCCAGGACATCGTGACCGTCAACGCCACCTTCCAGGGCAGCTACGACGACACGTACAACGCACTGCTTGCAGGGTTCGAGGCGGGCACCGCTCCGAACATCACGCAGAACTTCGACCTCGCCGCTCAAACCATGTTTGACACCGGCAAGCTGGTTCCTGCGCACACCCTGATGGCCGCCGGCGATGCAGACGGCTACTTGGCCGCACCACGGGACTACTACTCGGACGAGACCGGGATGGTGGCATTGGCCTTCAACTCGAGTACCCCGATCGTCTACTACAACGAAGACATCTTCAACGCTGCTGGCCTCACGCCACCGGCGCCGGATTGGGACTTCGACGACTTCATCGCCGCCTGTGATGCCATCGAGGCGTCGGGCGTGGAGTTCTGTGCAACGTTCGGAACCGTTGGTTGGTACTTCGAGCAGATCCTTGCCAACAGTGGCGGGCTCTACTTCAACAACAACAATGGCCGTACCGATCGTGCGACCGAGGTTGAGTTCAACAAGGGCCAGGGCGTCGAGGTCTTCGACTTCCTCACCGGCCTGATCGCCGACAAGCACGCCCCGAACCTGGGTAACACCTGGAGCGACACCGACTCGGTGTTCTTCGCAGGCAACGCCGGCATGATCTTCGACTCGACGTCCGGCGCCCGAGGCTTCCAGGACAACTCCACCTTCCCCGTGAAGACGGCGTTCATCCCGCATAGCAACTCGAGCGACCGTAACGGTGTCGTCATCGGTGGTGCCGCTCTGTGGCTCATCGACTCCGAGGACGATGCGCAGGACGCCGCAGCCTGGGACTTCATGAAGTTCATGACTGAGGCCGACCAGCAGGTGACGTGGCACACCGGCACTGGGTATTTCCCAGTACTGGCATCACTGCAGACATCACCGACTGCCGAGCTCCAGACGTTCTGGGACGAGAACCCGAACTTCGTGACGGCGATCGACCAGTTGGCGACGACCAACACGGCCAACGCCGACGGGTCGGTCAACTACGCGGTACTCGGTGGACGGGCCGGACCGTTCCCAGAGATCCGTCGCATCATCGTGGAGGCCTACAGCGCCGTTCTCGATGAGGGACTGTCTGCCCAAGAGGCACTCGACGCAGCCGCCGAACGGGCCAACCAGGCTCTGGCGGACTACAACGAGTTCTTCAAGTAAACGACCAACTGCCTACGACAAATCGACCGGCTGGCGGGGTGAACCCGCCAGCCGGTCGGCTATTCCGCGCTAGATCATGGCGGATCGGATTAGCCGCCATAGCCGCGGTCCTCAGTAGCTGCGGATCTACAGACACGACCACTACTGATCCAACAACCTCGGAAGCGGTGCAGACCACCGCAGCGCCCGAGCCCATCGACATAGACGTCCAAGGCCACCGGGGAGCCCGCGGCTTGCAGCCAGAAAA
>JAAELU010000497.1 GCA_024226255.1 bacterium
CGGCTGGGCTGTGGGCCGATATCCTGGGTGGCGGCCAAGAGTGCGCCGTTGCTGGCGGCGAAAAAACGCACGTTGAGGTCGGCCTGGGGGGCAAAGAGGCCGACGATGGTCGGGGCCAGACCGACCAGCACTCGCTCATCAGAGGCCAGGTTGGCGGCATAAGTGGCGTAAAAGTCGGCTTGGGCGGCCAGTTCCGCGTTCAGGCGGTCGTTGAGGTAAAAAGCAGTTGATGTATAGACAATGGCGCCGAGGGCGATCACGATGATCAACATGGTCAAGAGATAGATCGTGGTCAGCCGCCGGGCCAGGCTTTGTCGCCGTCTTGCCACCGCCTATGCGTCCTCCGCCAACCGATACCCCACGCCCCATTCGGTGAGGATGATCTGGGTGTCGGGAGCGATGGCGGACAGTTTGCTTCGCAGACGGCGAACGTGTACGTCCACCGTGCGTTCGTCAATATAGCTCTCGTGGCCCCACACGTGCGAAAGGAGCGATTCACGGCCAAAGACCCGCCCACGATGTTGGTCCAAAAAGCGGAGCAGTTCGTACTCTTTGGGGCGAAGTTCTAAAAGTTGATCCCGGAACCAAGCTCGACGACGGGGATGGTCAAAGCGCAACCCGTGTTCGGACTGGGATTCCGAGGGTTTTGCTTCGGCCTGGCGACGGAGCACAGCCCGGACACGAGCACTCAACTCACGGGGGTTGAACGGCTTGACCATATAATCGTCTGCCCCCAGTTCCAACCCCACGATCTTGTCCACGTCATCGTCTCTGGCCGTGAGCAGGATGATGGGCACCCGATCTCCCGCGCTCCGCAGACGACGCAGTACCTCAAAGCCGTCCATCCCCGGCAGCATCACGTCAAGCACGACCAGAGCGGCAGGGTCGGTTTCGAGGTGGGTCATTGCCTCCTCGCCGCTGGCGACTGCCTGCACCGCGAATCCCTCTCGCTCCAAGCGTTCCCGCACGACGGTGACGATGGCGGGTTCGTCGTCTACTACCAGAATGTGTCCCATTGTTCTAGTACCTGCGCAATGAAATCCTTAGATGAGGGTAGCGCGTCAAGAACCGTAGGTCGGAATGTCATTCCGACTTACTACGGTTCGACGACGATCTCTAGCCCCTCCACGGGAATCACCTCAAAGAAGGTATTGCCCACCTTGAGCGGTATCGGGTTGCCCTCGGCGTCCGTCAGTGTCAGCATATCGTTCCGCTCCCACCGCTGCCAGAAGGCTTCGATCTTTATCCCATCACGAAAGATGATGGCCCGGTTCGAGTCCCAGAGCGCGAATTGGATCGACATCGCGCCGCTGTGCGGGTCTTCGACGATGTCGGTGTCCCACTGGGGCACGTAGAGCACCACCACGTTCGACACGTTGAGTTGTTGTCCGTCGAGGATGTCGCTGTGCGGGTCGCCGTCGGACCAACGCAGGTAGCGCCCGCTGGCCTCGTCGTAGCGCCACTCGGCGTCACAGCGGAACCAGGGGACCTGGAGTCGGGTCGCAGGCTCTCCGGCGACGCTCGGTTCTTCGGAAAAGACCATGCCGTCCAGGTCTTGCCGCCCACTGATGCCGCGCGCCGCCGCCCATTCTCGCAGCACGCTTGGGTTGGTGAACATTGTGTGTTCCAGCGGGATGTCGCGGCTAAAGTCGCGGAAAAAGACCGGCTCGCCGGTGCCAAGGCTGGGCGAGGCGACCCGGTCGGGGTACAGGTCCGAGTCGATGATAATGTCCAGGACGCCGTTGCTAAAACCAGAGCAGCCCAGGACAGCTTTGTATATCGCCGGGATCTCCAGGTCGATCAAGCGGCCACTGCGCACCGAGCCAACCCGCTGTGGGTCCTTTGCCAGGTAGA
>JAAELU010000498.1 GCA_024226255.1 bacterium
ATCGTCGGCAGTCTCGGCGGCCGCGACACTGCCGATGCCGACGAGCATCACGGCAGCGGCTGCGGTGAGCGCAATCGTTCTCTTCATTGGTCCCATTCTGGACTCCTTCCTGAGTTTGTGAAGTCAGTAGAACGAAGCGTCATGAAGATGCCGTGAAGACGGGGTGGAATCGGTGAGGGTTTTGGGCGCATCGAAAGCCGCCACAAGGGCGGCTCTCGATCGGATCCTTCGGTTGTTCTAGGCAGCGGCTTCCGACTGCCCTTCGACGGCGACCTTGAGGTCGGTGAGTAGCTGGAGTGCCGCCTTGGGGAGGCCCTTTTTGAGGCGCTTGGCTATGAGGCCTGACATCAGGCCGCCCTTGGGCTCTGCGTCCGGCACCATTGTCACTTCAGTCGTGGTGCCGTCGATCTCGCGGAGCGTGAACGTGGTCACCGAACGTTTGATGGGCATCTTGGACACCTTGTGGACGTCGACCTGGAGCAATTGCTCGGGCTCCCAGCCGATGATGCGTTCCTCCAAGCTGCCGAAAGGAGCAAGTTCACAAGTCCGCTCCGCGCCCAGACCGTTGTGGGCCTCACCCGTCTTCCTGCTGCTTTTGACCTGGCCGGTCCAGTCTTGGATGTTGGGGAAGTCGGCAAGCACCGACCACACGGCTGACTTCGATGCGTTGATGATGACTGACTCCGAAACCTTGACGTTCGACATTTCTGCTCTTCCTCCCAGCGGGTTATTCTTGACCGTTCGGTCGAGTATATGTCATACTAGAACGATCAGTCAAGAATAACTCATTGAGAGGTAAGCGTCCCCCTCATGGCACGCACACGAGAGTTCGACACGGACGAGGCAATCGCTCAGATCGCCGAGGCGTTTTGGGCCGAAGGTTACGAGGCGACAGGCATCGCCGAGTTGGTCGACGCCACAGGGGTAGGCCGAGCCAGCCTCTATGGAGCCTTCGGCTCGAAACGCGAGATGCTGCACCGCGCCATCGACTTCTATTTGAGCCATCACATCGAGGACCAGTGGAGCCCAGTCGACGGTGGGGGTCTGGACGGCGCCAAACGAATGTTTGGGCAGTTCGCATACGTGCTCGAGGCCAAGCCCGATCGTGCCCGCATGGGTTGTCTCCTGGTCAATTCGGCTGTCGAACTCGGGCGCACCGATTCCGAGGTGGTGGCCTTATCGGAGCGCTACCGCACCCGAATGCGCGATGCATTCCGTAGCGCCTACGAGAGGGCGGTAGTCGATGGTGACATGGACGGTGGTCACGCCGAAGAGCGTGCCGAACTATCCATGCTGCTGTTGATGGGCTGCTTCGTCTCGATCAAGAGCGGGGCACCCCTCGAGGAAATCCAACGCCTCACGACTCACGCCACAGACCTCATCGACTCCTGGCGGACACCCGGTTCATAGCTGCCGTCCTCAGCGCTGTTGGAGGCGTTCCCAGACGTCGAGCCAGGTTCTCGACACTTCGGTCGAGCCGTCGTCGGCCAGGGCACCGAGCGTGCGGTTGATGCTGCGCCGTGCCTTGCGTCCGATTCGTTTGATCCAGCCGACTACGGTCGCCACTCCTGCGACGAAGATGCCGAGGGCGACAAAACCGCCGAGAGGCGAGCCAAAAAGGGTGCTGAGCACGATGATCGCCAATACCCAACGCCAGAAAGTCTTACGGGCGCCGCCGGTGTCTATGTCGATTTCGACGAGCTGACGATCGTTGCGCCCCTGAGTGACAGTCCAGGTCTGTGCCGGAAACGCTTGCCGCGGCTTTGGGGGCGCCCAGTGCGCCCGCGGGCCGCTGCGGCCCTTTTCCTCGAGGCCTTCCACCTTCTCTAGATAGTCGCTGAGGCGTTGCGCCACTTCCTCGACCAAGCCGGAGACGATGACCCCGCCCCGCACTGTGTCCGGCACGGTGGCACGTTCGACCGGCCGGGCGCCGTGGTCCTTTTCTGTGTTGAACTCCTCGAGCAGTGCCTTCTTGAGCGACTCCTCCGAGATGCCAACCTCGAGGGCGACGTCGCGCAGCATGTCGTAGTCGATTGTGTCTGCGGCCGCCTCGGCTGCCGCCCGGGCCTCACTGTCGAGCTCAATCGCTCGGCCGAGAGCGCGCTCAGCCATTGGTCGGCTGAGGGCGTCGAGCTGTTCGGCGAGCTCGTTGCTGGCGCGCTGCTCCCGCTCCTTGCGGGTGAGGATCTCCTGAGTCATCAGCGCATTCTGCCAGCTGAGGGCTCGGCCGACTCGCCGGCGTGGGCTCTGCCAGGATGGATGAATGCACGATGAGGTTCTCGAACGATGTCAGGCGGTCTTTCCACAGTGGCGCGACCTGGGTGTCGGTGACTTCACGTTTGACGATCCCAAGGGCTTCTCCTCCTTCACGATGGGGGTCAGAGTGGCCGACGAGAGCGACGCGGTGTCTCCGCCGGCTGTGCTGTATCGCCAGCTGGCGGGCAAAGAGAACGCCATTCTCGACTTCGCTACCGAGCGTGACACATTCTTGTTGCTCGGCGAGGCCCAGGTGGCGGCTCATTGCTACCACTACGACGAGGACTATCGGCTCGAGGAGTTCTACCGGGGCCGGACTCTGCGGGCCGATGAGGTCTTCGATCCCGTGATCCAGCGCAAGGTCGCCGACCAGCTCTTCCGACTTCACCGGCTTGAACCGGCCAACTTGCCCGAGGAGACGTTCTTCGAGCTGCTGTTTGCACAGTGGGGGGCGCTGGCTCGTCACGTGCTCGGCGAGGGCCGGTCAGCCTTCTCTCCGGAGGAACAGGAGATGTGCGAGGACCTTCAAGAGATCTACTCGCCAGAGACTCTCGAGAAGGTGTTGCTCTGTCTCCCGGACCGGTCGCCGGTCTTCTGCCACAACGACACTTATCACGGCAATGTGATGCTGCTCGACGACGGCACCATCAAGCTGTTGGACTTCGAGTTCTCGTGCCTCAACCACATCGCCTTCGACTTTGCCAACCTGTTTGCCGAGACGGTGATGGAACACGGGTTCAGCGAGCCGCCCCATTTCCGAATCGCCGAGCCCCGCTTCACCGATGCCGATCTCGCCTCGCTGGTCGGTTTCTACGTGGACAATCTCGACCTGGCCACCGAGGCAGAACGAACTCAAGAGATCGCACAACTGGTCGCCGAGACACGGCGGGCGCTCTTGCTGTCGGACTACATGTACGCCATGGCGGCATTGCCGCTGGCGCTGGAACCGATCCAGAAGATCCGATTCATTCCGTACGCCCACCAGCGCTTCCGGAAGTTCCTGGCCGCATGGGACGTCGAGTTCGCCTGAGTCCGAATCCATCGGATTGGTTGCGTGAGATCGGACTAGCGTTGGGCGAGGAAGGCATCGACCCAGGTTTGGTAATGCTCGAACAGATCGTCGATCAGCGCAGCGGTGTTGACCGCCGTGTGACGCGCCTGTCATTGCGCTTTCCCGATCGGCGGCTTGGATTCGCCCGTCGCGAAGGCCGGGAGAATCGGCTGCGCGTTTCCTACGACCGTGTACTGGCCGCATATCGGTCGAAGCCGCACGCCATCGCCATGGTGTTGCTCGCGGTCGCGGTCCTCAATATCGCCGATCTGGCTCTGACTCTGCGCGCCCTCGAACTCGGCGCCACCGAGCTGAATCCCATCATGGCAGCGCTGCTCGACGTGGATCCGCTGCTGGCTGCGCTGTTCAAGGCGACGATTGTGATCGGAGTCGTGGCAATCATGTGGGCCATGCGCCGCTACCGCCAGGTGCTCGAAGCGTCACTACTGCTTCTGGGTGGTTTCGCCTCGTTGGTGCTGTATAGCCTCGGCGGCCTGGTCCTTTCCGCCTGAAGTGGTGCCCTGCTCGGTAGGCACCACAATCTCCCTTCTCTGACTCGTGCTGGCACAATGGGCTGATGCTGCTGGAACCGTTCACGGGTTTTGTGCCCGAATCAGGATTCGCCCATCGCATTGTCGGGCCGCCAGTGTCGATGCTGTCGCCGGATCAGCGGGAGGAGGCGCGGATCGATCCTCTCAGCTTTCGGCACGTCGCAGGGCGCGGAGCAGGCAGTTCCAATGAGGAAGCCAGGCAGTGGCTTGAGACGTGTGAGCAGAGCCGTGCGTTGCGTCCCGTCGGGCCGATGGTTGCGGTGTATCGGCTGGCGAAGGGTGATCTTGTCGCCACCGGACTGATCGCCGATGTGTCGATTGGCGCCTACGACTCTGGCCAGATCAAGCCTCACGAGGGAACGATCGCCAAGACGCAGGAAAAGATGGCAGCCTATATGCGCACGACGCGCATTTACGGCAATCCGGTGGCGTTGGCGCACCGTCCGCACGCCGGGATGAGTGCGGCGATTGCGGAGCAGACCCGCCGCGAAGCCGACTACAGCTTTGTGGCGGCGGATGGCTTCTCGCACGCTTTGTGGGCTATTCGAGGCGACAGCGCCTACGACTTGTGTGCCGGGTACAACGACGAGCTCTACATCACAGATGGGCACCATCGATTGGCCGCAGCCAGCGCGGTGGCAGCCGAGGAAGCGCGCTCGGACCCACACTTGCCGGCAGGGCTGTTTGCAATGGATGAGCTGCGGCTCGCCTCATTTGCTCGTTGCGTCGAGGACGCCTCGATCGACGCAGCCGCGGTAGTCGACCGGCTGCGTGCCGAGCACCGGCTCGAGGAAGTCAGCGAAGTCGAGGCTCGACCCAGAGGGCGCTTCGAGTACGGGGTCAGAATTGGCGGAGGCAGCTACCGGCTCCACATCAATCCCGACCTGATTCCCGATGACCTGTACCGGTCGCTTGATGTGAACCTGCTCCAGGATCTGATCCTCGAGCCCCTGTTCGGGATCACGAACGCACGCAACGACGAACGGCTCCGCTTTGTTGCAGATGTTCACACCAAACCCGGTGTTGGCAGGGATTGTTCGGCATGGTTCCTGCCGTTCCCGGCATCGATTCACGACGTCATGGCCGTCGCCGACATGGGACTGACGATGCCTCCCAAGTCGACCTGGTTCGCCCCCAAACTCCCCAGCGGTCTGGTGATCCGACTCCTGGACCGATAGCTACTCCTCGAACCTCACGAAGCTGACCAGCACTGGGTCGCCGTCGAACACCGAGGCAACCCAGTCCACGTCATTGAACCAGCCGGCCAACTCCTCGCCGGGGTCGCCGACAATCGAATCAGGGGCGCCAATGACACCCTCGTAGTAGGCAACGACATCCGTGAATGACATGTCCGTCTCGAAGTTCACTGCGTGCGGGCCGAGAATGTCGGTCGACTGGCCGGCTGTCCAGCTTGGAGGTACCAGCTGTGCATCGAAGTCGCCAGGAAGATCGTCGACGTTGAAGTTGGCGGTGAGCAGAGCGGGATCGCCGCTGTTGTTCGAGTTGTTACCGCTCGCCCCGACAGTTGTGTCGGCGTCGTCGCCACCACCGCAAGCGGTAACAACCATTACGACTGCCAACGCAAGTACAAGCTTCTTCAGGTGCTTCATCGATTCCTCCCAATGCGCAATGCCCGGCCAGCCATGATCCAGGCTCACTGATAACTAGACCATAGGGAGCCGCTACAGATACCGGGTTTGTCTCCAGGTTGGGCTTGAACCGATCGCGGCCCGACCGCGAATCGGGCGACTTCACTTCCCTACAATCCCGGCTCATGAAAGGCATTGAGCTCCCCCCAGCGACTGAGGACTTCACTGCCGACCCGGTCGAACTGTTCTTCGACCTGGCCTATGTGTTCGCTTTCTCTCAGCTGGTGGCGCTGCTGATTGAACAGCCGACCTGGGCGGGCGCCGGCAAGGCGGCTCTGCTGTTTTGCCTGCTGTGGTTGCCGTGGCAGCAGCTGACGTGGGCGGCCAACGCCGTCTCGGGCAATGGAAGGTTTGTCCGGTCGCTG
>JAAELU010000499.1 GCA_024226255.1 bacterium
CAGCCACTCGGGGTATCCCATCGAATGCTCGAGCGAAGCTTCGAACTCCGGCCCGAGCGGTGAATCGCGATTGAGAGCTGCCAGGGCACCGGCGAGCAATTTGCGGCGGACCGCGGCAGGACCCCAGGCCTCGAGTGCGAATGTCCACGCCTGGATGTCCTCGACGAGAACCGACGCCAGCTCGATGTGACATCCAGACGTAGCTGGGCGACGCTCACCGGAGCCACCGACGTGGTTGGCCCCGGCCCCGTATGTGCACTTCAACACAACCTTGTTGACCTCGGACCACACCTCCCCTTCGCCCTGCGGAGCCGCCGGCGCCTCGAGCCCCGCCGTCTTGCGCCACTCCTCGATGCGGCCCGGCACCGCGCCACCGAGGCCAACCAAGCCACCCGACGACAACCGCGTCTTGATCTCAACCCGACCCCCGCCACGCCGCTTCAATCCGACATCGATGGAGCCCCCGACGTGATAGGTGTCGCACCGGACCTCGATGTTCACGGGCCCTGCCGAGTTGTAAAAAGCCTCAACCAGCGAAAACGGCAAGACCCCGTCGGCAAACCACCGGACCTCCGTCGTATCGAGCGGCACCGGCCCCAGAGGGGAGCCCGAGGCCGCGTCGACCGCAATCGCTCCACTCATGGGCACTCGCTTCGGAGAAGTCTCAAGGCGGTCATGAGGTGCCAAGGGTAGGAGGCTGCGCCCACGCGTGAGACGTGATCTCGACATCACCAGAGGCAATTGACTCGAAACCCAGCGTGCACATCACCCGTCACAAGCACGAACGCGGCAAAGCGTCTACATCGAATTGTGGCAACTTGGGCGCCGCGCGACGCAAACAGAGCCAGAACACGAACCGCACTCTCAGCTCTACGGACGTGGCGCAATGCGCTCCAGCAGAGAGCTGATGTCGGGCTGATCGACCAGACCAAAGACGGCTTCCTCGATGGCGGCAACACGATCTCGGGATAGTGTTCCGTTCGCCAACCAGCGAAACTTGTCCCGAATCTCCGAATTGGTGAGCGGATCGTCGAGCTCACCACGGAAGGTCACCTCGCCACTTTCGAAGACTCCCCCATCGTGGGCACGGATCCGGACCCTCGCCAGGAATCGCCCGGGAAAACGGGCAGTCATGTCGGGAGCTTCAATCAACTCGACCCGATCGGAGAGAGCAAGAACCCGTTCGTCGTTCAGGTAGCCCTCCAGCAGTTGATTGGGCCCGACGCCATCCCAGGTCTCCTGGCCTTGCTGTCTGTTCCACAGAGCGGCGGCGACCGGGTATGGCAGGCTGTACTGCGCTTCCTCGGTCGTTGCGGGCCGCGGGTGGGCGAGTCGCGTGGCCTTATCGAACGTCTCGACCTCCACCCTGTCGATCTGGTCGACCGTCAGGCTCTGCTCCCGCATGATCCGCAGGGCGCCCTCGATGGCCGGCTGGGCCCACCAACAAACAGCGTGCACCTTGAACCCCTGCTCCATGATCAGCCAGCGCGAGCCGAGATCCTTCCAGCTGGCGGCCACGTCTGGCGACTCGACTGTGATGGCCGGAGCGCCGGTGAACCCGCGCGCCGCCAACATACCTGCGCTCACCCCGGCCATGGCTCCCCATCCGCTGCCATCCTTGAGCATGGTCGGGTTGTCGATAACCCTCATCATCTGGGAACGGGGACCGTGGTATTCCGCTATCCCCATGGCGTGGCGAGTCCGTTCGGGATCCAAACCGTGCAACCGGCTGTAGAGCGCGGCAGACGAGACCGCCCCCCAGGCGCCGGAGGTGTGATAGTCGGGAGCGGTGGCGTGAAGGACCACGGCCGCCCGACAGGCCATGTCGTAACCGACCACCAAGGCAGTCAGGAACTCCTGACCCGTGATGCGTTTGCCCTCTTGGGCGAGCAACTGCTCGGCAACGGCCAGTACGGTCGGGATCACATGCACGCCTGCGTGACCAAGGGACTCGCGATAGCTGTCGTGGATGTCCATCGAGTCGATGGACATCCCATTCGCCAGAGCGGCCCCTGGAGCGCTGACGCGCCGGCCATCGAGAAGCACCGTGGCCTCATCACCGCCGAAAGCTTCGATGGCATGATCCGAGATGATCCTCGAGAGATCGGTCAGGCGGCCCCCACAGAGCGCCCCGATCGTGTCCAGCAGGCAATGTTCGGCCATTCTCTGAACTTCGGGTGGCAGGTCTCCGTACTCGGTGTCATGAACGAAACTCAAGATGTGATCCACTCGGCTCACCTCCGCGTGAGTGTCCGGCCAGGATCGGGATGTTATCCAGTAGCGCCACGAGGGGACGGGATGAGTCCACACAATGTCGCGCCACGCCGCGCCCGCCTCAGCCGAGCACGCTGAACGACGAGTCCCGGTTGATCTCCCGGTTTCGGCTGAACGCACGGAGATCGAGCTGAAGGCCGGTGTACCTACCCGTTACCACAACCGGGTCCGTGTCGTGATCGTGTCCTGCCTCAACTTTGCCGATCAGCTCGGCCATACAAACGGCGGCGACCGCGGCGTTCTTGAACTGGTTGCCGCTGGTGCCGATGGCAAGGTAGAAGCCGCCGAGATCGGTCTTGTCGTATATCGGGATCCAATCGTCACTCACGTCGTACAGGTCCACGATGCCCTTCATCTGGTTGGGGATGCCCAGCTCAGGCAGCCGTGTCGCCAGCCGATAAGCCTGGGTGTGCCACTGGTCCCTGGTCACGTTGCGGTTGTAGTCATCTGGATCCTCGACCCACTCTTGTGGATCACAATCCGGGTCCTGACTGCCGATCAGGATGTTGTTCCCGACCTCAGGCCGGAAATACGTCCCGAGGTCGTCGTCGCCGACCAGGAATCCATTGTCCTCGAAGTCGAGGCCATCGGGCGATGGGAGGTGATGCACCTCATGGCGCAGCGCCCGAGTCTTGATCTCCATTGAGTCTGCCACCCCGGCCATTTCGTTGATGACGAAGGAGTGGGGACCGGCCACGTTCACCACGATCGGTGCATCGATCTCCGTGCCGTCCGCAAGGGTTACGCCCAGCACCCGATTGTCGGCCGTCCTGACGTCGGCCACCTCGGTGTTGAACAGGAATTCGCCGCCCTTGGCCTCGGCGGCTCGCTGCAGGTTGTGCGTGGCCAGTTGGGGGTCGCTGATGTAGCCCGCTGCCGGTGAGTACACCGCGCTCGGAAGAGTCTCCGTGGGCGAGGCGAAGAAATCATCGTCGTCGGCTCGTTTTGGCGGCGCGTGGCGACCGAGGGAAATGCCGGGAATGTGTTCCTCGATGATCTTGGCGTCCCAGATCTCGTACGGGACGCCGATCTCGTCGAAGAGCGGCAGCACCTTGTCGGTGTACCTCGAATCGTTGCCGAGGTAGACGCCCCCACATTTGTGGAACTCGGCAAGGCCCAGCTCGTCTTCGGCCTCGAGGTAGTCGGGCCAGTCTTCCCAGTAGAACAGGCCCTCGTAGGCCATGGCCACGCCGGCCCATGTGGAGTAGTGAGTGCGGATGATCGCGCACGAGTTGCTCGTCGATCCGTAACCGGCAGCCGGCAGTTTGTCGATGTTGAGCGTGGTGTATCCCGCCTTGGATAGCTCGAAGCCGATGTTGGCCCCGATGATCCCGGCGCCAATGATGATCGTGTCGTATTGTTCTCGCATCGGTGCAGCCTATCTGACGAGCCAGCCCCGTGTATGGCGAAATCGAGGCGAGCAGCTGAGAGCTCCAGGTAGGCGCCGGGTCACACGGAATGAATGACAGCCATGGGCGGCCAACTACCGACAGCAGCGTCCTATGTCTTCGTCTGCGACGGGGTTCTCCGAGGAGTTCACGGCCGCGATTTGAGTCGGCGCCCCGTAGTCTCCACACCGTGAAGGAGAATCAGGACAAAGGCGAGATCGGGCTCGAAGCGGCGTATGCACTCGAGGGGCCCGATGACAACCGCAGACTCTACGCGGCGTGGGCCGACACCTACGAGGAGTCATTTGTAGCCGTCCACCGGTACATCTATCACCGCGGGGTCGCCCGAGTGTTCTCGGAAGGCTTCGGGACCCGCCGCGGTGTCGTGCTCGACGTCGGCTGCGGTACCGGCATCGTTGGGGCGGAGCTGCGCCGGTTAGGCATCATGCACATCGACGGGATCGATATCTCGCCGGAAATGCTCACCGAAGCTACCACCAAGACATACGAGGCTGAGCCGGTCTACCGGAACCTCATCGAGGCCGATCTGACGGAACCGATCGAAGCCGCCGCCGGCCAATACGCCGGCATCGTCAGCGCCGGCACTTTCACGCACGGCCACCTCGGACCCGAACCGCTCGCAGAACTGGTGCGGGTCGCGGCATCGGGTGCCTTCTGTGCGATCGGTATCAACTCGGCCCACTTTGCTGAACTCGGTTTCCAGGCGTGCCTGGACGAACTAGCTTCGGCCGGCGCCATCGACCCCTACGAGCTGGTCGACACGTTGATCTATGCGGGTGTCCCCGGCGATGACGCCGATGATGTCGGCCACGTTGCGGTTTTTACCGTGGTGTGAACTTGACGGGTTAGCGGGCACCCTTCCTCACAGTCGACGCGACGTGCAACGGCGCCTTGAGTGACGGTGCGTATGCGCCCACTTCGACGGCCGTGTCGATCGCGGCGAGATCGGCGTAGGTCGTGGCACTGGGGCTGATCCATGAACGCCGGTTGCGCCAGCGACCATGTCTCGTGCACCCCGCAGACAATCCCGGTGCCGCCGCCCTCGACTCGCCTACGCCGCCGCAGCGCCGTATCCCGGCCCAACGCGACCTCCAACAAGGCGGTTCCCTGATCTACTGAGGCCAGTAGAGCGCCGAGAGCTTCCCGACGCTCTTGACGGTCCGGTGTGAGGCCAACAACTCGGACATCATGGCGACATCGTTCTCATTGCAGCTCAAGACGAGGACCCCCTCACCTTCGCCCGTCCGCTTGAAATCGACCTGTTCCGCATCGGGATCGATGTGCCGGATGAACTTGAGCAGTCCTTCAAGCTTTGTCACGTCGCCGACTTGAACCTCCAAGAAGCCGCGGAGCCTGGCTTTCCGGCGGCCAATGGCGAGGTCGACAGCCCGCAGGCCGTACAGCGTGCCGATGGTCACACCTGTGCCAATTGCGGCGAGCCAGTAGCTGCCAGATCCGGCGGCCATACCGACTGAGGCGACGACCCACAATCCGGCTGCCGTAGTGAGGCCACGCACAAACACCCCCTCGCGAAAGATGGCCCCAGCGCCCAGAAAGCCGATCCCGGTGACGATCTGGGCCGCGACGCGCGATTGGTCAGGTCCTTCGAAACCGACAATCGACGCCACCGAAAAGACCGCGGCGCCCACCCCGACGAGGGTGTGTGTACGTAAACCTGCCGCCTTCTGAGCAGTTTCTCTCTCGTAGCCAACCAGCCCGCTGCAGACGGCTGCCAATAGCAAACGTCCAAGAATCGTCCCTGGAGCCACCGGGCCTCCTGCCTCAGCTCGTATCTCGCGAGACCACGGTATCGCGTCGAGTATTTGTGTGCCACGAGCCGACGCCCCGCTGCAGTACTCCATGCCGGGCATGGGTAGGTTCAAGGCCCGACCAAGCCGTCGGAAGCCCGCTGCGGAACGGCACGTTCCGGCACCGTTGATCAGCTGCGTGCAACGCCTCTGCCGTCAGGTTCACAGAGAAGCGCGTCCGCCCCGGATGTTGGCCAACCTCGTCGAGGGCGACCCGCTACCGCGTGATCGGAACGGGTGGATGGGGACACCCACATGGCGGTATTGATATGATCAATGTTGTGTGTGGCCTGGGAAGCTTGCCCCTGCCGGCGCACTCGAACACGGCTAGGACACCGAAGACTCGTGCACAACAGGCCCGACATTCTCGAGATCCTCGGCCGAACTCAAACTGGTGAGTACTGCTCTCAGAGAGAGTGGGATACCAAGCGGGTCCCCCTGACAATCAGCAGCATCCTCGAGGAGTCGGCACGGAGATCGCTACCAAATGCTCCGTCTGTGACTACTGCCCATTGCGGGACACCTGCCGGCACAAGATCATCACCTGAGAGAGTTGAGAATGGAATGAGCTTGGACAAGTCAGAAGCCTTCACAGCACAAACTGAAGCACTTCGCCTAGGCGACAGGAAGGAGAGAGGGCTCTGGAGACGATTTCGGTTCTTCCTCCAGGACCATCCCAGGCCTCTCGAGTGGGCCTGGAAGCTCGCCCAGATGGTCCTCAGACGAATGGGCCGCCCGTTCGAGTGGCTCGGCGTCAAGCGGGCGTCTCGCTGGGTGAAGCCTCTCGAGGAAATCGTCAAGAGACCGATCTTCGACTGCCAGATGTGCGGCCAATGCATCCTCCACTCCACCGGCATGACGTGCCCCATGACCTGTCCGAAGAAGCTCCGCAACGGGCCATGCGGCGGTGTCAGGATGGACGGCTCCTGTGAGGTCACGCCGGAGGCGGCGTGCATCTGGGTCAAGGCGGTTGAGCGCTCGAGACACACCAGCTACCACCTCGACATCGGGAAGCTCAATCCCCCTGTGGATTGGCAGCTCCACGAAACCGCGTCCTGGGTCACCTTCGCGGTCGGCCGGGACGAGGTGACCACCGGAAGCGGCCGCGGACCACATCACGCCGCTGAAGTCATCAGCAAATGACTACGGAACCCATCCCCATCCCGCCGAGCACGAGCAGGCTGGCCCGTGTGCTGGCCGAAGGCCACTTCGCGCTGACCCTGGAGATCTCCCCACCGGTCGGACCCAACCGCGCCGCCGTCGAGCGTCAGATGAATCTATTGCGCGGCTATGCCGACGCCTTCAACGTCACCGACAACCAGTCCGCCCGAGTGCACACATCGAGCCTGGCCGTCAGCATCATGCTTCGCCAGGCCGGCCTCGATCCAATCCTCCAGGTCACCTGCCGGGACCGCAACCGGCTCGGCATCCAATCGGACCTCCTCGGAGCATCCATGCACGGGATCAGCAACGTTCTTGCCCTCAGCGGCGATGCCCCCATCTGGGGAGACCATCCCCAAGCCCAGGGGGTGTTCGAGATCGACTCGATCAACCTGGTCCGAATTCTGCGGATGATGCGCGACGACCAGGTATTCGAGAACGGCAAGACGATCCCCAAGATCGCCCCTGATTTCTTCATCGGGGCGGCGGCGAACCCCTTCGCGCCTCCCCACGACTTCCGGCCCCTGCGTCTCGCCAAGAAGGTGGCCGCCGGCGCTCAGTTCATCCAAACCCAGCTCATCTACAACGTCCCCCGGTTCCGGGAGTACATGAAACAGGTCGTTGATATGGGCCTGCACGAGAGGACCGCCATCTTGGCCGGTGTCGGCCCGGTGCGGTCGATGCGCGCCGCGGAGTTCATGAAGAACGAAGTTGCCGGCATGGACGTCCCCGACGAGATCGTCAAACGGCTCAAGGGTCTCGACAAGGAGCAGGCCGCGGCCGAGGGCGTGAATATCTGCATCGAGATCGCCGAAGAGGTACGCCAGATAGAAGGAGTCCGAGGACTCCACGTCATGGCCGTGTCGTGGTCGTCGATTCTTCCTGAACTGGTCACACGAATGGGGCTCCACCCGCGACCGGAAATGGCGGATCCAGCCGTCGGCGGCGCGTAACCTCCGACACTCCGCAAGCAGACGGCGGTTTCGGTGCTAGGGGCGTCGGCTCAGAACATGCCCACCACTTCGCCGTCGGCGTCCACGTCAACGTTCATGAGGGCGGGCTTGGTGCCGAGTCCGGGCATGGTGCGCATCTCGCCCACGATCGGGTAGATGTATCCGGCCCCCACCGATGCCCGTACCTCACGGATGGGACGGATGTAATCCTTCGGCGCACCCTTCAAGGTCGGGTCGTGATTGAGGCTGAGATACGTCTTCGCCATGCAGATCGGCAGGTAGCCGAACCCGCTCTTCTCGTAGCTGGCGATCTGACGATCAGCCAGTGCCGTGTACTCGACACCCGACGCCCCCCGTTGATCTGGGTGGCGATGGTCTCGACCTTCTCATTGATTCCCACGTCGAGCGGATAGAGGAACTCGAAATCCGACTCCTGCTCGCACGCCTCACCGCCGCCGCGGCCAGATCCGTGCAGCCCTGACCACCGCCACCCCAGGGATCCGCTGCTCCCGCGTCGAGTGCGGGTCGGCGAGACCGGCCCTCAGCAACGGAAGGTTCTCTTCAGCGTGTGCCTTGTCAACGGGCTTGCCGGGTACGACCCTCGCCCTATTGATCACATCAATGTTGCTTCTGTCTGACCAATCGAGTCTGGCAAATCAATCGCCGTACGGATCACGACACGCCACACTTTCGAGACTCCATCGATTCGACCAGTTGCTCGAGCTCCTCCCCCGGCAGGCGACTCATTCCGAGCCACGTCAGGCGGGTACATAGCGCAAAGCCAGCCGCTCGGTCACCACAAGCATGTCTGGATCGAAGTTGCGGCCTGCAGCCTCGAGAACACGACCAAACACTTCCTCATGGGCACGCCACCATGACTCGAGAGAACGGTCGCCTTCGCCCTCGTCGAAAGCAAACTGGGAATCAACCTGGGACATCGGCAGGATTCTCACCTCGGTCGTTTCAACCACGCACGCCGGCGAACCGTTCCCATCGAGCAGAATCGAAAGCTCACCGGGTGCGGCCAGAGGTTCGACTTCCTCCTCGTACTCCCAGAGCATTCCCGTCGTTGCCCTCTTGCGGCCGATGAGGACGAGCGCGAGCAACTCGTCGGCCATCTCGGCGGAATCCCCGAACGCCCACGCATCAGGAACGGTCGCATCCGGCGGCAAGCCCAACACGATCCGAGCCTCGTCCCAGAACGCCGTCAGAGGTCGCCCGCTCATCTCGTCATGTTGGCGCGGCGATCGGGTGCCCGCAAGAGAGCCCGGCGGCGTCTGGTCCCCCGGCGTCTTGGAGTGATGCTCGCTATGGTGCTGACCGGGGAGAAATCGATGACGAACACCATCGGGCCGACTGATCGCACTCGAGTGAAACGTTTGGCCGATCGCGGACACTACGACCGGGAAACCATCTATCCGATTCTCGATGAGGCTCTCGTATGCCACGTCGCCTTCGTCCACGACGATCACCCGGTGAGCATCCCGGCTGTCCACGGCCGAATCGGTGACGATCTGTATCTTCATGGCTCGGTAGCAAGCCGAATGATGCACACCCTCAAAGGTGGAGTACCCGTCTCGATCTCAGTTGCTCTCGTCGACGGTCTGGTACTCGGGAGGAGCATTCTCAGCCATTCGATGAACTACCGCTCGGTTGTCTTGTTCGGGACCGCGGTCGTTGTCACCGACGAACAGGAGAAACGGACCGCGCTCGAGGCAGTCACGGCCCACTTCCTGCCGGACCGGTGGGAACACATCCGTCCTCCGAATGACGCCGAGTGGGCGCAGACACAATTGCTGCGGATCCCTCTGTGCGAGGGATCCGCCAAGGTCCGAACCGGGCCTCCCATCGAGGAGAGCGAGGACGACTACGAGATTGGATCGTGGGCTGGGGTCATCCCGCTGCGTGTCACGGCCGGAGAGCCGATCCCCGATCCCAGACTCGACTCAACAGGCGAGCTCCCCAAGAGCGTGCGGACACTGCTCGAGCGCTACTAGTCCCCAATGGGCCGCGGCAACCAGCGCACGATTAGCGTCGAAGTCTCTTGGCTCACCGTCACAACAGTCTCCTTCTGAGATGCCATCAGGCGATGCTCGAAACTCTCCGTAAGCTGAGGTTCGACCGGCGGCGGTGTCGGAGGGTCAGTCGTTGTAGCCATCCGAGTAGAGCAAATCTACGCAGCTTCCACCGGCGTGCACGAACGTCGACACCTGCACCCCTTGCACATCCTCGAGCGTGCGTCCTTTGAGGCGAAGGGTCAGAGTGTCGCCGGAGAACTCATGGCTCACGATCTGCAACAGGCCTCCCGACACCTTGAGCTTGCCTTTCTCCCCAAAGAACGCCTCGGGATAGGGGCCGCCCTCCTTCAGCCGAAACTGAACTGCGACAGGGAACGTGTCAGTCGTGGCATTCTCATGGGCCTCGGCATCCCCGTCGAACGTGATGGTCACCACAATCTCGTCGCCTTCCTGCACGAAGGTCGCTCCGGTGATGGTCAACGCCGGATCGTACGTGTCGTTGGGGTCTTCACAGCTGATATCCCCCGCAGACCCGATCAACTTGAACGACGCGCCTTGTTCTGCAGGCGGGAGAGTCGATGTAGTGGTTGAATCATCAGTGCCGGGTGCCGCGACGCATTTCGCAGCCTGAACCCGACTAATGAACGGGATCATGCTGACCGTCTTCCCGACTTCTATCTCGTAGTTGGAACGATCGCCCGGCCGGACATCGGAGACATATGTGTCTCTTCCCGTTTTGTCCAGCAGAGTCTTCATCCCCAAGGTAGACCCGTCGAGGATCTCTCCCTTCGCCGCGAGGCTCATATCCACCGCCATCCAGCCACTGGCGAGTGATTTGTCGTCGGCAGCAGACTTGCACTGTGATGATGCAAACATCGCCACCGAGAGCTTGTCTTTCGCGAGTTCTGCTTCCACCCTGCTTGGAGACCAGTTGGGGGAAAGGTCGCCCAGTCCTACCGCGCTCGGTTCTCGCCAATCGACCTCTGGTGCCAGAAAACCGTTGGCTACACGTACGGCTTCAATCTGGAACTCGTAGAGCTGGTATTCGGGCTTGTCCCGGTCGCCCAACTGAATCCAGACCGGAACGTATGTGTCGAAGACCTCCATCTCCATACTCACCGATTGGGTCTCGCCCACCGTCACCGGCGAGGGTGTCGCACTCGCCGTCACCAAAAGTATCTCAGCCTCGTAAATACTGACGAAACTGAAGTCTGCAAGCGCAATTGTTGCTACGAGCTTGTCCCCTGTGGCTTCCAGCCCGGCTCCAACGAACTCGAAGCCATCAGCGCTGCTGTGGACAGCCATGAGTTGGTCGACAGTGTCCGGTATCTCAACTCGGAGAGTCGCTGCCTCCGACAGAGTCAGCCCGGACGGTGTCAACATCACTGTCGAGAACGGAGCACCTGGCTCCTCGCTCACGACTTCGGTCCATTCGACCTCGACTTCATCGACCGATACATCGTCCGGCAAGCTGCCTTCCGGGATCACCAGAGTCGCCATTCCGTCCGGTGACACGATCGTGGTGCCGGATTCCTCGAACGCTCCCCCTCCACAGGCAGCTACCAAAACAGCCGCCCCGAGTATCGAGAGCCACAACACCTTTGACCTGGTACTTCGGCGCTGCGGACCGTTGTTGAGCAAGGAACCGATCGGAAGCCCTTCCGTTGACGCCTCAAAACCGTACCAGCAAGAACACTCCAACAAGCGACACCTGACCGCGTCACCGAGGGCCCGACTCCCAAGGCCCCGAGCTACCAGATTGACCGCCGCGGCGACGGCATCCCGTCGCTACCGCGCACCTATGCCACCGATGATGAGGTCGGCAACGGCTTTCGCCAGCTCGTCCGGGCCTAGATCCTGCCGCTGGCGGAGCAGCCAGCGTCGCAGCGGGTAGAACGCAGTGAGAAACACGAGCACGTGAGCCGCCAACTCAGGATCGCCTACGTCGAGGGTCCCGGCGGCAACCCCCCGTTCGATGACATCCTGGAGCGCTGCCACCTGCTGCCGTTCGGATTCGGCAAGCTGGATTCGGTGTGCCGGGTCCAGTGAGGCGGTCTCCCGATAGATCAGCTGGACCTCCGCAGCGTGCTCGGCGGTGCCCTGCATCAGCGCCACGAGTGTTTCGGCAAGGTCGGCCGACGGGTCGACGTCCGGTTGCACCCCCTCGATGAGGTGGCGGTACACCAGCGACAACACGTCTTGTTTGGTATCGATGTATTCGTAGAGCCCGCCCATCGACATTCGCGACGCGGCCGCTATCTCCCGAATCGACGTGGCGTGATAGCCCTTGTCGCGGAACAACCCGAGTGCACCGAGCGCAATCTGATCCTCCCGTTGGCGGCGCAGGTCGCTGGGCGACATCAGCTGCGGTACCCGTCCAGCCTCGCCAACACGTCGAGCATCACCTCGTCGGCGCCGCCGCCGATACCGGTCAGCCTCGAGTCTCGCAGGAAACGGGCGGTCCAGGTTTCCTCCATGTACCCGATCCCACCATGGAACTGGAGGCACCAATCGGCCACCTCCCGGCTCAGCTTGCCTGCCTTGTACTTGCCGATTGTGGCGAACCTGGTGACATCCTCATCCTCCGTGACCGCCTGGGCAGCCGCGTAGTTGTAGTGGCGGAGAAGATCCACCTCAGCGGCCAGTTCCGCCAGCTTGAAGGCCACGAAGTCGCTTGCCGCAAGCGGCTTGCCGAACACCTGCCGCTGCCGGGTGTACTCCCGCGTCCGCTCCAACGCCCGGTCGATGGACCCGACCGTGCTGTAGTTGGCCCACATCCGTTCCTGAACGAACTGGCTCATCTGTTGTTGGAAGCCGCGCCCGGCCTCCCCCAGGGTGTTGTCGACCGGAACCTTCACATCCGTGAACGTGAGCAAGGCTGTGTCGGAGGCGCGCATGCCCAGTTTGTCGAGCTTGTTCGATACTTCTAGGCCGGGAAGATCTGTAGGCACGATGATCTGGCTCATCCCGCCGTAGCCGGCCGATTCATCCGAGGTCCGAGCGAGGAGGCATAGCCAGTCGGCCTGTACCGAGTTGGTTATGAAGGTCTTCGACCCGTTGAGAACCCACTCGTCGCCATCCTTGACGGCCCGGGTCCGAATGGCGCCGACATCGCTCCCGGCTCCAGGCTCGGTGACCGCAATGGCGGCAACCGCTTCACCGCGCAACGCCGGTGCCAGAAAACGTTCCTTCTGCTCCGGTGTGCCAAAGCGGTGCAAAGACGGCGTCGCCATATCGACCTGGACACCGAGTGCCATACCGATGGAGCCGTGGTCGGCGCGGCCAAACTCCTCTGCCAGAACGGCAGTGAACAGATGGTCGGCGCCCTGTCCTCCGTATGCCGGATCGTATTCGAGACCTAGGAACCCGAGCTCCGCCATCTGCGTGAAGATGGCGTGTAGCGGCATCAACCCGTCCTGTTCCCAGGCATCAATGTGTGGGTTGATTTCCTTCTCGACATACTCCCGCACCACCCGGCGGAAAGCATGATGATCTTCGGTGAACGGCATCAGGTCTCCTGTTCAATCAGGGCTCGCGGCACCATGGCGTGTTTAGCGCGCAAGTATTCGCCGAGCCCTTTGGCTTGTGGATCAACTCGCAGCGACGAGCTCACTCCCTCGTCGAGGATCCCGTGAATGACAAAGTTGAGTGCCCGGAGTCGAGGGAACTCGTAGCGGTCGACCTCCAAGCCCGCCACCTCGGGCAGGAGTTCCTGGAGGCGCTCGATCGTGAGAAACGATTCGAGCCATGGATACCCGGCATCGTCGCGGGTGAACACACCGAGGTTGGCGTTGCCACCTTTGTCCCCCGAACGGGCATCAACGACGGCCCCCAGGGGCGCTCTGGTTGTCTCGCCCTGCGGAGGGGCCGCGGTGTGGGCTTCTAGAACCTCAGCAATGAACCCCGGTCCGGGATCGGTTTCGGCAACGGTGGCCGTACCGGCGTCGAGGTGGATCGTCTGTGCAACGTGGCGGCGATCGATCGTCGTGGGCCAGAACGTCGCAAACGCAGTGGCCCGCCGCGGCGGCCACACCCCGAACAGCCCGGGGAAGGATCCAAGCGCCACGTGCACCATGGCGTCGGCCCAGCGCCTGCCGACCTTTTCCTCGTCGCTATCGCGCACCGCGATCTCGAGATACGACACGGCGGCTGCGTTCGTGGAGGGGTCCGATTCGCCACGCCCGATCCAAGTGGTGCGTACTTCGGCGTAGTCCTCCGGGCCCCACGGGCACTGGGCCCAGAACTGTTTGGTGAACAGATCGGCTTTGGCTTGGGCCTCGAGGCCGGTGATACCGACCATCATCGAGTTGCGAAACCCGCCCTGGTAGGCGGCGCCCACCTTGAGAGTCGGTGGCGGTGGTTGACCCTTGATCCCGCTGAGTGCAACCCGGTCCGTGCCCACTTGGGCAATATCGACGGAGTCGAATCGAGCGGTGACATCTGCGTTGTGATATTCCGGCCCGCCGATCTCGTAGAGCAGCTGTGACGTAACGGTCCCCACCGTCACTTCCCCGCCGGTGCCCGGGTGCTTGCCGATCACGCTGGATCCGTCGGCGGCAACATCGGCCCAGGGGAAGCCAAACAGGCGGGTGTCCGCCAATTCGGAGAACCCGCTGTAGTTGCCTCCGGTGGCCTGCGTGGAGCACTCGATCACATGGCCGGCCACTACGGCTCCGGCCAGGGCATCCCAATCGGTCCGTTCCCACCTGTGCCACCAGGCAGCTGTTCCCTCAACGAGAGCTGCGTCGGTGACCCGTCCGGTCACCACGATGTCGGCCCCTTGCCCGAGAGCCGCCACGATCCCCCACCCCCCGAGGTAGGCGTTGGCAACGACAATTCGCTCGGCTCGCTCGCCCAGTTGCTCACCGGTGTCGAGGTTGGTGAATGCCTCACCGGCCTTCTGCAGCTCCCCAAGCCGGGGAGCGAGATCGTCTCCGGTGATGGCGGCAACGACCGGTGCCAGCCCCAGCTTGGCACCCAACTCGCGGACGGCGTCGGCGCAGCCGATCGGATCGAGGCCGCCGGCGTTGACGACGACTTTGACGCCACGCTCCAAGATCTCGCCCATGGTGTCTTCGAGCTGAGTCACAAAGGTCCTGCCGTAGCCGCCGTCGGGACGGCGGGCCATGGTCTTGGCCATGATGAGCATCGTCAGCTCTGCCAGCCAGTCACCGGTGATGACGTCGATCATCTCGCCATCGAGCATCTCGCGGATTCCGCTCGGCCGGTCCCCGTACAGCCCCGACACGTTTCCGATCCGCACCGGCCGCGTCATCCCTCTTCCTCCTCGAGCCGGACGAGCAGCTGGCCCGCATCGACTTGATCCCCCGGTTCGACCAGCACTGCGGCCACCACCGCGGGGCCGGGCGGACGGATACGGTGTTCCATCTTCATCGCCTCCATCACCAGCAGGTCGGTGTGCTCATCGACGTGGTCGCCGACGCTCACCAGCACCGCGATCACCGTTCCCGGCATCGGCGCGGTTGGGCCACCACCGGCAAGGACGTTGTCGTGGACCACGAACCGGGGTGATTCGACAAAACACGTCTGCCCCTCGGACGAGTTCACCCAGAACTCGGAGCCGACACGGTTCACCCAGCAGTGCCGAGCAACGCCATCGATCTCCACCGCAAGGGGGTCGCTGCCGGTAAGAGTTGCGGAGACTGGGCCTTCGCCGTCACTGCGGAATTCGAGGCCGCCGTCGTTCGTGACGTGATATGCGATCTCCTTGCCATCGAAACCCACCGAACTCCACTGTGATGGGACGTTGCGCCAGCCGGCCGTGGCGAATCCCCACAGCGTGTCGGCCGTGCGGTTGGCCGCCACCCGCGCCCAGAGTGCCGCCGCCAGGTGGGCGGTGGTCACTTCGTTCGGCGGCCCGGCATTGAGTAGATCCGGGTGGTCGTCGACGAAGGACGTGGTGGTATCGCCGGCCAGGAACGTATGACTGCGAAGTGTCGCCACCAGCATGTCCCGGTTGGTGGCCGGACCGTGGAGTTCGATCGATTGCAACTCGCGGGCAAGGGATCGTGCCGCCTCGCGACGGGTCGGGCCGTGGCTGATCACCTTGGCGATCATCGGGTCGTAGAACGTGGTGATCTCGGTCCCGCTGCCGATGGCGTCCTCATAGCGGGCCCCGTGGCCGTGGCGATAGCGGTGCACGGTCCCGGCACCGGGCGCCCATCCGGCTGCGGGGTCTTCTGCGTAGAGACGCACCTCGATGGCATGCCCGTCGACGCCGATCTCGTCTTGGGTAATCGGGAGCCGTTCACCGGCGGCGACCCGAAGTTGCCATTCGACCAGGTCGACGCCGGTCAGTTCCTCAGTGACCGGGTGCTCCACCTGGAGACGGGTATTCATCTCGATGAAGTAAAAACCATCGTCTCCGACCACGAACTCAACCGTCCCCGCACCCTGATAGCCGAGATGTCGAGCCAGCCCGGCGGCAGCCGAGCAGAGGTGAGCGCGCTGCTCCTCGTCGATACCGGGCGACGGCGACTCTTCCACGATCTTCTGGTGACGCCGCTGAATCGAACACTCCCGCTCAAAAAGATGCACGACGTCGCCAAACTTGTCGCCAAACACCTGGACCTCGATGTGGCGGGCAGATGGCACGAACCGCTCGGCGTACACCGAATCATCGCCGAAGCTGCGAGCCGCCTCCCCTTGTGCCGCTTCGATGGCCCCTGCCAGCTGGTCGGCCGATGTCACGATGCGCATGCCTTTGCCCCCACCACCGGCCGCCGCCTTGACGATGATGGGAAA
>JAAELU010000500.1 GCA_024226255.1 bacterium
CGGTCGCCGTCTTGGGCGCCGGCGTCACCGGCATCCTCACCGCGGCGGCGGCCCGGTATCTCGGTGCGACCGACGTCACGGTCACCGCCCGTCATCCGCACCAAGGCGACAAGGCTCTCCAAATGGGGGCGAACAGGGTGCTGCCGGCCGACGACGATGACACGCTGGCATCGTTGCGCGAGGAGCGTCCCGACCTGGTGGTCGAATGTGTCGGAGGGGCCGCTCCCACGCTGTCCCTGGCGCTACGAGCCGTACGCGCCGGTGGCGAAGTAGCCGCCTTCGGGCTGTTTGACGAACCGCAAGAGATCAACACCAGGCTGGCCAGCATGAAGGAGCTTCGTATGTTCTTCCCGATCACGTATGGCACCATCGACGGCGTGCACGACTTTGAGGTTGCCATCGATATGCTCACCAAGGCCGACCTGCCGTTCGGTTCGCTGGTGACACACGAGTTCGCGCTCAACGACATCACCGAGGCGTTCACCAAAGCATCCGACAAGAAGTCCGGCGCCCTGCGAGTGGTGGTGAAACCGTGAAGGTCGGCGTACATCTCCCCCAGCTAGGACGAGCCTCTTCGCCGGAGCTTCTCGTCGAGATCGCCCAGAAGGCTGAGGCCTTGGGGTTCGA
>JAAELU010000501.1 GCA_024226255.1 bacterium
CCGTCGTTGCCCTTCGGTCCGGCGCCGGGGTCGATCCGGGTGACGGTCTGATCGTGGTAATCGGTCGACCAGATCTTGCCCGCCGCGTCGACCGCGACGCCGGTCGGTCCCCGGCCGACCCCGACGTTACCGACGTGGGTGCCGTCGTTGCGCAGGTGGCCGACCGATCGCGACCCCCTGGAGTGCGCGACCCAGACGTGGTCGTCGAGCCCCACCACGCAGCCCTGGGAACCGGAGCCGCCATGGGGGAAGGTGCCGAGCTTGGTGCCGTCCGGCGCGTACTTCGAGACCGATCCGCCCTGGGTTCCCCAGACGTGGCCCTGGCTGTCGATGCACAGGCCGTAGACCGAGCCGAGCGACTGCCAGTTGCCGGCCGCGAGGGGCAGGGAAGTATCCCAGCGCAGCATCGTAGGGGCCGACCAGATCACACCGTTGGCGTCGATCAGGCCGCCGTAACCGCCCTGGCGGACCGAGGGCTCCTGGCGGATGATGGCGCCGCTGTCGCCGTCGATCAGGTCGAAGAAGCTGCCCCCGGTGCCGCTGACCCACAGGTCGTTGTCGGCGTTGACCGCCAGGTGCCGCGTGCCGGTCGAGTTGACTCGGACATAGTGGATGATGCACTCGTCCCGGGCGGTGGCGACGCCTCCCAGGCTGTCGGCGCCGCCGCCGTTGTTCCACTCCTTGACGTCGCCGAGCCCGGTCGAGGTCTGGATCGTGCCGTCGCCGTTGCGGTCGCTGCACCCGCCGTTTTCCACCAGGCCGATGTGGACGACCGAGCCCATCGACCGCCGGGTCTTGGGCAGGCCCCGGGCGATCGCTCCGGCGTCCACGCTGTGGCTTTCATTACGGTTGGCGACCCAGACATTGCCGTTCTGGTCGACGGTCGTCCGCGACGGGTTGAGCCCCATGCCTCGAGGCGCGGTATGGTATTCCCCGACGACCTTGCCGGTCACCGTGTCGATCTTGGCGACCGTCCCCTTGCTCGAGACGGCGACCCACAGATAGCTGAAGGTCTGAACCGTTCGGTCGAGCTGCAGTTGGTCGTTGGGATCATGGACGACGTTGATCATCGAGCCGAGATCGAAATCGGCATCCGCGGTGTAGGTCGCGGCCGGCCCCGTGAGGTGGCCACTTGCCGCCGCTGCTGCCGGAGTAAGGATCGTCAGACACAGGACCAGAGTGGCAGAATGGCGGCTTGGCGGCATCAGGCAGCCCTCAGCCGACTCGACGTCCCGACGTCGACAAAGTGCCGGCCTCCGAGGTCGGATTCGGCGCGGATCCGGAGCTCGCCCTCGCGCCCCTGCTCGCGCAGATAATCGCGATACGTCTCCTCCGCCATCAGCTCACGGCGCGCCTGGTCGATGATCTGGATCACGCTCTCAGGCAGCATCGGCGCGTCGGAGAAACGCGCTTCGACCTTGGCCAGAAAGGCGTCGACGACCGCCTGGTCGCGGGCGAAGGCCGTAATCGTGATGGTCGCCAGCCGATCTTGTACGAAACTGAGGAATTGCACGGTGCCGCGAGACCAGTCCTGAAGCCGGACGTCGTCCTGCCGCTCCGGCGGCGGCTCAGCCCCGGGATCCGGCTCGGACAGCTCGATGCCGGGGCCGAACAGGGCCTGCTCCATGAGCTCGTCGGCGATTCCCGGAATCGGCCGGAACAGGACGTCCGGGTGGGACTCGGCGATCTGGCTCTCGGAGGTCCTGATGAAGTTCTCCTGCTCGTCGGCTGGAAAGTCCTCGAGCTCGACGTAGACGGTCGAGGCTCCCTTCTTGCTCAACAGCTCGGTGACCTGGCTCAGAATCTGCGGGGCGTCGAGCCTCGGGTAGGAGGTTCGGGTCAGGCCGTCGAAGAGCTGGACTTGCGAATCGGCGTCGACCAGGGTCACCACCAGGGGGTGGTTGTTCTTGTTGATCTGCTGCAACCGCTGGTTCTGGGCCAGGACGGTGACCGGTGGCGCCTTGGGAACCAGGGTCGGTTCCGGCGCCGGAACAGTCTCGGCCAGCACCTGGTCTCGGAGGTCGACCAGCTGCGGCACGACTTCGAAGTCTTTGTCCTCGGGCTCGATCTCCATGCCGACGCCGCCGCAGCCGGGCATCCACAGGCGGGTCGTCTGGATGCTCTCCTCGTTCTCCAGGATGCGCTCGATGTGATCGACGGTCGGCCGTCCGTCGACTTCCCTCGGAACCTCCTCGCCGACGATTGGGAAGTCATCGAGAAAGTATGTGAGATCGAGGCCGGCGGCCTCCACGCCCTTGCGGAAGCGAAGGATCTTTGCCAGGGCAAAGGCCCGGAAAAGGTTGTCCAGCTCGCGATAGATCGGTCGTCTGGCGGCGATCTTGTCGTAGAGGATGCTGAAGCTCGCCACCCATCGCTCGGCCAGCGGATCGCTGCTCGCCGTGTCGACGATCTCGCCGCTGTCGTCGACCGTGGTCGGATTGGTCTGGACCCGGACCGAAGCCTGCTTGATCAAGACGATGCCGTCAGCTTCGATGTAGTTGTACTCGCCGGGAGAAAGCCAGTAACGATTCATGCCGCCCTGGAGAGCGGGCGTCTGGCCTCGAGCGAACGCCTGCTGGTGTCGATCGCGCCGGATGGATGCGAGGCTGGTGAATCCCGGAACGCCGGGGTCGTCGGTGCCGTCGGTGAGGCTCTTCATGTCGTAGTCGGCCTCCACCATCACCTTGCCGAAGTGGGTGTCGAAGGGGACGCCGTGAACGGAGACCTGCTGCGGCACCATGCAGGTCCGTCGCCACGCCGAGATCACCTTGCGGACGGCGCCTGCGGAGGAGGAAGTGTTGAGCTGATCCATCAGCGCGTCGAGCTTGTCGATCACCTCGCTGTTGGGTCGGATGTCGCAACCCGGGTACGAATAGTGGCGGACATTGCCCTTGACCTCGTCGTATCGACCCCAGGCATTGCGCAGGGCGATGACGAAATCCTCCACCAGGACGGCCGGCCACTGCGGATCGTCGACGCCCAGCAGCAAGACGTCGCCGCGCTGCTCGTCGACGACATAGCCTAGCAGGCGTTTGAGCTTGCCCAGCTCCAGATCCTGGCCTGTGCAGCTGTCGTCCCGCTGGCAGGTCTCGAGCTTCGCCTGGAGACCTTTGAGCGACAGGGAGTAGAGATCGAAGCTCGACGCCTGCGGCCGGCTTTGGCTGCCGGTTACCTGGATGGAGGACTCTTCGGCCGCCTGGACCTCGGCGCTTTGGCTTGGCGCCGAGCTCCCGCCCGGCTGCTCGGTAGGCTTGGGCGCGTCGGGTTGTCGCGAGCAGGCCGCCAGGCCGAGCAGCAGCCACGGCAGAAGCAGAGACGAGAAGAGCAGACGCAGTGCGGATCGGGGAGAGGGGTTCATCATTCACCTCCTGTTCAGATAGACATCGTCTTACGTCCATCATAGCCTGTCTCACATCAGGATGTCGCGAAGTCGCTTCCGCATCCTGGCGTCGGCGAGTCGAGGGCGGCTGTGGGCGAGGCCGAGTCCCAGCCACCGATGCGGGCTTCGGCGTCACAGGCGAAGTCTGGCTAGAGCTCGACTGTCAGAAAGAGCCGGCAGAGTCCGAGCTGCCGGGACCCGATCTGGCGGCTGAGCCTGCGGATCCGTGTACTCGCCGAACGGGCGACATTGATGGCGGCAGACTGCCGGGACAGGCGCGGCGGGCGTAGCGTTGCTCGGAGGCGATCGGCTTGTCGATCAGCTGTTCGATCTCGGTAAGCTCAGGGCTGGGCCCGAAGCGGTCAGCCTCATCGCATTCTTCAATCAGTCTCCCGGACGCATTGCAGAGGGCGCGTTCGAGAAGTACAATGGCTCTGGAGGCGAGATCATCATCCCATGATCACTCTGAGAACGCCCGCTGCTCCGGGCAACGTGGAGGCGGCACTTGGTCCATGGAACGTCGGCTTGCAGGATGGTCACAAACTGGCAATTGTCAGATGCCGCCAGTGGCGCGGCCTGGTGTCGTGTCGAGGGCAATCAGCCTCACAGACCGGGCACGGTAGCCGACACTCTCGATTCTCGATTTTCACCCGAACCTCGCGACCGTCGCCGTCGTGTTCCTGCCACGGTCGTACAGGCCCAGGATCTCCTCGTACATTTCCTTGCTTTGCAGGCCGAGGACACTACTCGCTCAAGGGTCATCCGGATATCCCTGCCCCCATTCCGCACGAGGTGAGGAGGCGCCGGAAAGATAGGCGCCGGGCGAGAATCTCAAGTATCCAACGGATGAGGAAAGGCATGTGCTTGACTATAAACCAAAGTGGACGATCCCTATCGCGATAGCAGTGACAAGTATTGCGACTCTATTGATTCTTTACAGTACGGTAAGGGATGTGCTTGGCGCTCTGTTAGTTGGTGTCCCGCCAGTCCTTTCAATCTTGTCGATCCGGTACAGCCTGGGAGATCGCCCTGTTGCAGGACGCGTCGTCTATTTCACGTCATGTTTTGCATTTTCAGTGATTGTTGTTGGTCCAGTTTACAATCACAATCAGGCGCTGCGGTCATCCATTCCTCGCGAATTCCTCCAGTACCCTTATGGGGCTGCCTTTACAGTCAGCCTGCTTTTTGTAGTCGCCTCAGGCGGCCTCTGGATTATGCGTCAAGTGCAGGAAAGGCATGCCCACTCGGCAGCTACGTCTTTCAATATGGAATTCGTGCACATAGCGCTCGACAAGATCGAAACAACATTCGCTGAAGCGCGGAGCGCCATTTCCCGAGAGACTTCCAGCGTGGACGGTGCGATCAGCCAATTCAAAAAACTTCTTGAGGGCCAGGAGACGAGGCTCCAGCGGCTTCAACAGGAGTCCAAAACTGCCAGGGCGGAGGCTGAAAAGTACAAGGCCCTTGCCAGTCTTTCGAAGGAGCAACAGGCTGCGGTCATAGAGTCCCTGAGGTCCGGTAGGCGGCCTGACTACCTGATAGGTTTCGCTCTGGGTTTCCTGGGTTCTGCTGTGGTGCAGATAGCTGCCTATATGGCAGAAAACTATATTCAATGAAGATGGTTGGTGATGTCTCGACAATGCCGTCTGTCCGGCCCTTGAGCGGCTGCCGGCCGTTGCTTGAGCACGAAGGCACCTTCGCCCTGCCCGAGGCTAGGACTTGCTTTCGGCGCCCCGTGATGGTACTGTTGCGGCTCACAATATTGCCCATCTGCCTGCCGTGCGCTCAGGCAGTGGGGTTAAGTAACACGGCTCGGGATGACGCGCGGCTGTGACCGGCGTCTATTTAGAGTCCGGGAGATCCCAATGCAGACAAGTACGAAGTCGGTCTCGGGCGGGCAGTCCGGAGCCAACGAAGAGAGGAGCCTTCTCAGGTGGTCCGGCCTCACGGTCCGTGCACCGGGCAAGACGATCTTCGAGGATCTTGGAGCTACCCAAGGCAGGAGGCAGATTCGGTGTGGAGAACTATTATTCCTCCGCGGAGCCTCTGGTAGCGGGAAGACTACGTTCATCCGCCTGTGCCTTGGCACGCTTCCGTGGAACTTCGAGATCATGGGGACGCTTTGTTTTTATCCTCCCCTTTCGATGTCGGACGACGGAAGCGATGTCGGGCGTGTCTTTCTAGTGAAGCGTGGCGAGATCTACTGGGATCGGTTCCAGCGGCTCGCTGGTCCCCACTTTGGGTATTGCCCACAGAATCCCTTTGCCCGTTTCGAGGCCCGGCGTCGGCTGCGGCGACAACTCGCTGGTGCGGCCCTTCTCGAGCAATCGATCGAACATCGGGATCGTCC
>JAAELU010000502.1 GCA_024226255.1 bacterium
GGACTCCGGCTCTTCGGAATCCGGCGACTCGTCGAGGCCAGAGCCTTCCACCGAGGACTCCGGCTCTTCGGAATCCGGCGACTCGTCGAGGCCAGAGCTTTCCACCGAGGACTCCGGCTCAAGAGAAGACTCCGGCTTAGGGGAAGACGCCGGATCGGCTGATCCGTCTGCCTCACCGGGCCATTCAGAGGCGCCGGTCAGTCGCGCTTCTCCTTGATGCGGGTGGCCTTGCCAACCCGGCCACGCAGGTAGTACAACTTGGCACGGCGTACGTCGCCGCGTCGGGTCACCTCGATGCTCTGCACGATTGGTGCATGCACCGGGAAAATGCGCTCAACGCCTACGCCGAAGCTGACCTTGCGTACGGTGAACGTCTCGCGAATGCCGCCACCGCTGCGGCCGATGACTACGCCCTCATAGGCTTGGATACGTTCGCGACCGGCTTCGATAACACGAACGTTGACTCGCACAGAGTCGCCGGGACCAAATTTCGGGATGTCGTCGCGCAGGTACGCGGACTCGATTTCATCGAGAGTGTTCACGGGGATCCTCCAAAGACGCGCTCCTCCAAGGGAGCGGTTCGAGAGTTTAGACACACCTCAGACAACACGCGAAATCAACGGGCGTCCGGGCCATCCTGTTCAGCGGCATAGTCACGCCACAGGTCGGGCCTGCGCTCACGAGTTCTCTCCCGGCGTTGCTCGAGACGCCACCGCGCAATCTTGGCGTGATCACCCGACAGCAACACTTCCGGTACCGGAAGCCCGTCGAACTCGGCAGGTCTCGTGTACTGCGGCTCCTCGAGGAGCCCGTCCCGGAAGCTTTCAGTGAGTGTCGATTCGGGATTGCCGACAACTCCGGGCAGCAGACGCACGACACCTTCAATGATCGCGAGGGCGCCGACTTCGCCTCCCAACAGCACGTAGTCACCCAGCGAGACCTCTTCATCGATGTGGTGGTCAATGACCCGCTGATCGACACCCTCGTATCGACCACATATCAACGTCAAAGGACCGCCGGCCGCCCAACGGTCCAGCGTCGCCTGCGTCAGCTGAGCGCCGGCTGGCGACAACAGCACACGATGTGTGCTCTCGAGGGGGGCCAGAGCCTCGATCAGAGGCTGAGCCATCATCACCATGCCGGCGCCCCCGCCAAACGGAGCATCATCGAGTTGGCGGTGAACCCCTCGGCCCATCTCGCGGAGATCGACAAGAGCCACATCGAGAAGGCCCCTCTCGATCGCTTTGCCAACAAGGCTGGCATCGAGCGGAGAGCCAAAGAACTCCGGAAACATAGTTATGACGTGAACCTGCACGAGTACAGGGTATCCTGGCCGCAGGGTATTCAAAGGGTTCGGAAGCACATTGGCACAGCCTGATCCAACGGCCGACTCAGGCCGGGAAGACGCGACCTCGCCGTGGGGCGATGACGATCCGGCGCCGCGGCAGCGGTTCGGAGCGCGCGCTAGAGCGCCGCGCACCCGGCTCAACCAGGCATTGACTGTCGCTAGTGCCGCGTCGAGCGCAACAGTCGATCCATGGGGCGACGGCACTGAGCGACCTCCGGCCAGGCGTGATGATGAGCCGGCGCGGTTCCGTGTGCCGCAGGCCCCCGACCCAAGCGAGTGGGCTAGGGCCCGTGAGGACTCATTCGGGCCACAAACGGCGCGGCCACAACCTGGATCCGGGGTCTCCACCGAAGATCCCATGCATCTTGTCGTGGACTTGCGTACCAAGGCGCTCCCGGCCACAACCGGCGACGCGGCCGACAATTACGGCCTGGGCAAGACGTGGGGTTCCAACTGGCAAGGTTCCGCCCAGGGTTGGGTTCCCGACGAATACGGCTCTGCAATGTGGCGCCCGGTTGTCGCCACGACAGAAGACCTGACCGTCTGGGATATCCGAACGTACCTTGGCATTGTGACCGCCGAGGTCGCTGTGGAAGCCCGCGGCGGCGACTTCAAACAACTTGGCGCCACAATGACGCGAGCCCGAGAAATGGGCGTCGAAGGTCTGGTCGAGGAAGCGATTGCCCGCGGTGCTCACGCTGTTGTCGGCGTGGACATGTCCTACACCTCAATCGGCGGAAGACTCTTGATCACGGTTACAGGCACCGCGGTCACGCTCAAAGAGAAGGGGACCTAGCCGACTCGGCTAGGTGTCGGCGCTGAACCCGCGCATCACAAAACCGGAGGCGGCCTCGGCGATTCGATGAACGTGCTGTTTGGGCTCGTCGGTCGCTTTCAACACCCGTCCCGCCGTCATTATCGACTCGTATATCAGCCGGGCGGCCAGCCGCGAATCCATCTCGACAAACGAGCCGTCTTCTACGCCTCGCTCATATATCGAGACAAAGCGTCGCGACAACGGCGAGTGCGCGCCAGCCATACGCCGCTGCACCTCATCGGGCAGCCGGGGAACCTCGGTATGGAGAATCAGGCCGAGCGCGTCGGTACCGACGAACTCGATCATTCGTACGACCAACGTCGCCATTTGATCGTAGGGCGGCAGATCCTCGAGGCCTTTGAAGATGTCATCGCTCAACTGCGGAATCGCGACGTCCACTAGGTGGACCAAGAGGTCTTCCTTGGAGTCGAAATACTCATAGAAGGTGGTGCGCCCGATGCCGGCGGCGGAGGCGAGATCGGCGTGGGTGGCGGCCGTGTACCCAAGGCGGGCAAACGTTTCGCCGGCGATTTCAACGAGCCGGGCGCGAGTACGGATCTTGCGGGCGGTTTCCATGTGAAATGGATTCTATTGGCTATTGACCGGAACCTGCACGTTGACGTCGTCCGCGACGGATTCTTCGGGCTCGTCGACCACGGCATCCGGTAGTTCGGCTTCCAGGTTTCTCAGGCGCGGATCGGCGTACGCCAGCACCGATATCACGATGGCTGCGCCCCCCATGATGATCATCAGAAGAGCGGCGCCACGCCCCGGGCCCGTGCCGATGACAGAGCCAACGGAATCGGCCAAACTCCCACCCTCGGCCATGGCCGGTTCGAGCACACGGTCGAGCAGCGGCCCTGAAGCAATGAGCGCCAGCGGTCCTGTGATCTGGGCAATTGTGCGTCGCACCGCAAACACCCTCCCTTGGACATCAGGGTCGACCTTGCGCTGCCATATCGCCTGGCTGAATGAGTTGCCAAAGGGTATGGCGAGGAAGCCGATGAAGGCCGCCGCCGTGATGGTCACAAGTGAGGGCCGCAAGCCCATCAGCAAGAGACCTAGGCCGAGCACGGAGATCGCGATCACGAGCCCGCGGACGAGGTGTTCGGGGCCCTTCCAGCTGCTCATGATGATGCTGCCCAGCACCATTCCAATGGCTCCCAAGGACACCACGCTGCCCAGGGCAGACTCGGAGGCAAAGCCGAGTATCAGCGGGAACAACGTAACTCCAATGAAGCCGAAGACGAGGTTGAGGGCCGCCATGTAGAACAACAGGAAGAGCAGGCCACGACGGGCACGGATGTACGTCCACCCGTACTTCGCCTCTTCGAGCAGTGAGCCCTCGCCCTCTTTGCCGGCTTCGCTCTTCTCAGGACGTGGGAACCGGACGACCAGCAGTGTCGCCACCGCGACCAGGAACGTGATGACGTCGAAGGCGATCACAACCGTGAGGCCTCCGGCCACAAGGAGGAACCCCGCCAAAGCTGGAGCAAACACCTGACCGAGAGCTTCGGCCAGCTGCACGAGGCCAGCCGCCTGGGTGTACCTCTCCTTGGGGACCAGCATCGTCGTAGCTGCCCCGTACGCCGGCCATTGGAACGACTGAAAGATGCCGGAGAAAGACAGGATCACATAGAGATGCCAGATCTGCAGCGAATCGAACATCAGCAACACCGCAATGACGAGAGTGCCGATGCCGGCGCCCGTGTCGCTGAGGATCATCGCCCACCGCCGGTCCCAGCGATCGACCAACGCACCCGCGATCGGCGTGAACAGGACCTGCGGTAGCTGGGATGCAAGCATGATTCCGGCGAGCTGCGTGGCGCTGCCGGTTTCCTGGAACACGAAGATCGCGAGCGCGAAGCCTGTGAGATTGGTACCGACGATCGAGACGAGCTGGCCGCCCCAGACAACAAAGAAGGTTCGCATCGACTTGGGCTCGGCGACGCCCGAATCTGCCTCCGCCGTGTCCAATGCGCCCTCTGCCAAGATCTTCTCCCTCTCGATGAGGTCAATGGTCGGGTTTTCTAGACCATTTGTCAAATACCTACCGAAATGGGGCAGTAGCCTGGCCACACACTCACGAGAGAGGACCCATGACAGCGGTAACCAAAACGCTTCGCCTTAGCGGTGGATCAGAGAGGTCGATAGAGGATGCGATCTCGACGGTGCTAGCAAGGGCAGCGACCAGCATTGAGGATCTGAGCACATTTGAGATCGTCCGCGTCGGTGGCACGGTGGACGGCTCCGGGGTGCCCGCCACGTACGAAGTGACGCTCGACATCACCTTCGGCGTCCGCGATAACCCTTGAGCCTTGCCACATTCGCCGAAGACCTCGGTCACGGTATCGGTCAGATCCGGTTGCCATTGCCGTTCTCGGGCCTCAAAGAGACAAACGCGTACGTCATCAAAGGCGCGTCTGGGGTAACTCTGATCGATTGTGGCGTCGACGACGGCCCAACCCGGTATGCCCTCGAAGGCGGCCTCAACGAGCTTGGATTCTCTCTCGAGGACGTAACCACCCTGATCTGCACCCATTTGCACCCGGACCACATGGGATTGGCTCATCGGCTGGTCGCCGACGGGGGAATCGAACTCGTGATGCACGAATCGACCGGCGCCTCTGTGGAGCGCTACGACGATTGGAGCATCTTGCAGCGCCGCCTTGCCTCGCTTGCAGCCGAACACGGCGCCCCCCCGGACTTCGTGGCCCGAACTGCTGCTGCTGAGCCTCGCCCGGATTGGGCGGGTCGCGGAGTCGCGCCCGGGCGGGGAGTCTCCGACGGTGACCAAGTCGCAGTCGATGACGACCGGTTCCTCGAGGTCATCTACACCCCCGGTCACGACAAGGCCCACATATGCCTCCTTGACAGTCGAACCGGAGCGTTGTTCTCCGGCGATCATGTGCTGCCGAGGATCACCCCAGTGGTTGTCTACGGCGGGGAAGAAGATCCTCTGGGCACCTACCTCGACTCTCTGGGCCGTATCGAGTCGATGAGCCTCGGACTCACCTATCCCGCCCATGGCGACATTCTCGAGAGAGGCAGCCTGCGGGCGCGCCAGATAATCCTCCACCACGAGCGACGCCTCGGGGCCATGATTCAAGAGGTGAAGGATCAGCCCAAGACGGCGTGGCAGATGGTCGGGCAGATTTTCCGACCGCATCTCAACACCTTCGAACAACGTCTGGCACTGTCCGAAACGCTGGCCCATCTCGAGTATCTACGACTCCGCGACAACCTGACGCGGTCCAAAGACAGCGGCGTATGGCAATACGTTCGTCGGAGCCGTCGATCTAGCCGAACGTAACGTTCACTTGAGTCACATTGGGTGCGGTTTCCGCCACAACGATATTGAGCGTTCCATCCTGGAACGATCCAGTCCATAGTGCGCCACGCGGCTCGGGTATATCGGCTGCTGGTGGTCCAACGACATCGGTGTAATAGGCGATCACGTCGTCGACCGGAGACTGCACATCGAACGTCACGGAAGTGCCCACACCACCGAGATCAACACTCGCAACGACCTCTCCGCCAGGCGGCACCAGATCCGTTGGGAAATCGTCAGGCAGGCTTTGGCCGGGCAAACCGCCCGTGCCACCGTCGCCGCCACCAGCTTGTGGGGTCTGGATGAAGTCGCCGTCCTCGAAGCCACAGAACGCCTCAACACGCTTCCCGGCAGCTTCCAACTCCGGATCCTCGAGTGCAGTCAAACGAGGATCATCGAGAGCTGCTTCCCCCATGGCCAGGAAATCGAAGTTGTTTTCCTCGAGAAGTTCGATGAATCCGCCAAAGGCGGTGGCAAAGAGACTGACGTCGCCGGCGATCTCCGGTGGCGCCATCTGAGCCGCCTGTTCGATAGCCGACAGATTGGCTCGGAATATCTCCTCGAGTTCTGCGGCGGTCATCGTGACAGGCGATATGTCGGCGTTCTCCGCGTACTCCTCGATGAACATGCAGAAGTCGGTGGACGAGCCGGAACCTGGATCGACCGTGGCCGGCGCACTGGTTGTGGTTGTTGTAGTGGTGGTGGTGCTACCGCTGTCACCACCAGCAACCACCGTCGTGGTCGTACCGTCGTCGCCGGAACCACCACAAGCGGCTACAACGAGTGTCAACACCATTGTTATTCGAATGAACCTCTTCACGACCCTCTACCCCTCGCTCACGCGCCAGCTCACCCTTGCTCAGCGCTATACATCCCGAGGATATCGTCTGTTGCCGGCAAACGTCGGGGGCTGGAGCCAGCGGAGGCACAGACCCGTGGATCGAAGACGCCCGAGATAGTTGATTGTCTCGGCTAGGTGATTCGCGGTTCGTCGTGCTGCGCCACGCATTTCCTCACGGATCTCGTCCGGAGGATCCCGAAATGTCGCAGCCCGGCGTAGCGAAAGGTGCGATCCGGGGCGCTGCCTCCGCGGCGTCGGCGACCGGTACCACGGCCGACGGGGCGCGGCTGACACCGGCCGCTTCCCGAAGTTCGTCGGCGATGAATTGTCCTCGAGAGCCAACCAGGGCGGCGATCGGGGGCCAAAGATCTGTGACCGGCGTGGGCTTGGGGGGTGTCGGCAACGATGTCAGCCAACGCAGCCATGGCGGGCTAGGTTCCTCGGATCGGCAGGCCGGCTGTCTCGTACAGGGCGTCTATCACAACCATATTGGCTATCGAGTCCTCGCCCTTGGTGGGGTATGGCGTGCCGAGGCGCACGTGATCGATGAAGGCTCGCAGCATGTGGTGATAAGTCGTCCCGGCGTGAATCGGCCCAGCCGTGATTCCACGCTCCGTCGCGATCGTCAGATTGTTGCCACCCGAGTGCGGGGCCAGCGGATTGACCGCAACGATCGATCCCTTGGTTCCTTCGATTTCGAGACGGACGTCTTCGCCGTTCGAGTTCATGGCCGAATGGATGTACGCGGTCGATCCTGAGGGGAACTGCAACTCGGCACCGAGCGCCACATCGATGTTCGGCGGCCCGACCTCGGCATTCGCCGAAACCACGACGGGTTCCTCCTCGGCAATGGTCCGCACCCAGTGCACCGGGTAACAACCGAGATCCATCGTGGAGCCACCCGATGTCTCGTAGTCCCAGCGGATCCCCGTCGGCTCGAGTGCAATGTCAAAGAAGGCCCGCATCCGAACTATGTCACCGATCCGGCCACTGAAGACTTCGTCGAGGATGCGCTCGAACATCGGGTGGTATCGGTAGTGGACGGCCTCACCGAGAATCCGTCCCTCCTCGGAGGCGACTCGAACCATTTCTTCCGCTTCCGCCGCATTCGAAGCGAGAGGCTTCTCGCACAGGACGTCTTTGCCGGCCCGCAATGCCCGAATCGTCCACTCGGAATGGAGCGAGATCGGCAGCGGGTTGTAAACGACGTCCACATCGTCAGCGTGAATGAGAGCCTCATAGCTGTCGTCGACATGATGAATGCCGTGCTCGTAAGCGAACGCCTCAGCGCGTCCGCGATCACGGGCCGCCACGCGAGTGACCTCGGCGGATCCAATTTCGGAGGCGGGATGAATGAGGGCGCCTGGAGCGATCCGTGCCGCACCCAGGATGCCGAAGCAGAGAGGTTCCATGGCCGCGAAGATAGCGCTATCGGGCCCACTCACCGTGACAAGAGAGCGACTACTTCGGCGTCCGAGGTCTGACTGAAGTTGTCATAATGCTGCCCGATCGACCTGAGCATGTGGGGAGCCGAAATGCATACCACTGCCTCCACCAACGGCTCGATGTCCCGTATTGTTGATGGCGCTCCGACCGGAACGGCCAGAACGATCGACCCAGCCCCAAGATGTTGGATCGCGCCGATGGCCGCCCGCGCAGTGCCTCCGGTCGCCAGTCCGTCGTCGACGAGGATCACTGTGCGGCCCTCTAACTCGATTGGCTGGCGGGCACCGCGGTACAGTTGCAATCGCTCCTCGAGCTCCTCGTTGGCTCGATCGATAGAAGCCTGCAGCTGTTCCTTCGTAATCCGCATCTGGCGCATCAGGGCCCTGTTCAACAACAGGACGCCACCCTCGGCGGCGGCCCCAAGGCCAAGTTCTGGCTGCCCCGGTGCCCCCACCTTGCGAACAACGAGGATGTCCAAGTCGGCGTTGAGTGCGTTTGCCACCTCGGCAGCGACGACGACGCCCCCACGAGGGAGGCCAATGATGAGCGGATTGCGATCCCTCAGGTGCTCGAGGTGCACCGCAAGTTGGCGGCCCGCATCGCGGCGATCGGCAAAGGTGGTCGGCGCAAAGGTCACAACCGAAGCGTAGCGAGGGTGCGGACGGCTCCAGTCAATCGGATCGCCTCTCAGAGACCGGAATTGCAAGGTCACCGAATTCGTCCGGGACGACGCCGCCACGGCGTATCGCTGACGCTGCGCCAACAGCACTCTTCCCAAACTTGGTGCGGAGTTCATCTACCGCTGCGTCGAGGCGATCGCGAGCAAGGGCTGCGCCCGATCCGGAACGCCAAACGTCCTCCACGTCATTGCGCAGACTGCGGCGGTCCATCAAGGGCAGCTCGAGTTGAAGGTGTGGTGAGTGCACCAGCTTGGAGACGGAGATCCCCAGAAGACGCACTCCCCTGCCCTCTGCGGCCTCGGCCAACGCCTGCTCCACGAGGTGGTCCGCCACACGGAACAACGCCTCCGTACTGGCAACCGGTGCGCTCAAGGTTGTGCTGCGGGTGACTGATTGAAAGTCACTGAATCGCACGCGGGCAGTGACCGTACGTCCGGCGCGCAGCTTCTTGCGGAGCCGCCCGCCAACGCGGTCGGCGACCGACATCAGGATTGTGCGATGCTCGTCGCGGTTCTTGACGTCACGGCCGAACGTGCGTTGGGCACCAACCGAGCCGGCGCTGCGGTGGCGTTCGACGTGGCGCTGATCCCGGTTCCAGGCAAGCGCGTGCAGATGGGCTCCTGCGGCCGGGCCCAGGCGAGACTTGAGCACAGCCCGATCGGTGGCGGCCAGCTCAGCGACAGTTTCGATCCCCATGTCGTGGAGGACGGCGGCAGTCTTGGCACCTACGCCCCAGATCGCTCTGACGGGCAGCGGGTGGAGAAATTCGAGTTCTCGTCCGGGGTGGACGACAAGAAGCCCGTCGGGCTTGCAGTTCTGTGACGCTACCTTGGCCAGGAACTTGGTTCGAGCGACTCCGATCGAAATTGGCAGTCCAGTTTCGGCCCTGACATCGGCACGTACTGCGACCGCGATATCTCGAGCGGATCCGAATAGGTGCCCCGCCCCGGCCACGTCGAGGAAAGCCTCGTCGATCGATATCTGCTCGATGAATGGCGTGTAGCGCCGGCAGATCTCAAAAACCTCGTCAGAAAGGCGGATGTAGTCGTCGAATGAACCGCCGACAACCACGAGACGCGGACACAGTTCGCGCGCCTGGCGAATACCCATCGGCGCGTCGACGCCGAAGGCGCGGGCTTCGTAGCTAGCGGACACGATCACGCCCCCGCCGACCGCAACCGGCTTCCCGACCAATTCAGGCCGTTTCAGCCGCTCGACCGACACGTAGAAAGCATCGAGATCCGCGTGCAGGATCGACGCAGCCGTGCCATCACTTGGCGCCTTGTCCTCCATGCCTCACATCATCGTGTACGGGTGTGACAGTTCCTGAGTCCCTAACCTCCGAGAGTGCCTATGAATCATCACCGCGAGGACAATCGCGCCAACTGGGATGGCCGAGTCGACGGACACATCGACGGCTACCGCGTAGACCGCTACATCGACGATCCCAACCACATGTCTGACGTCGTGATGTTCGACATCGACCGGCTCGACGATCTCGCTGGGACGACGGCGCTCCACCTCCAGTGCCACATCGGCACCGACACGATCACGCTCGCTCGCCTCGGCGCCGAGGTCACCGGAATCGACTTCGCGCCCAAGGCGATCGCCGCCGCCCAGGACATGTTTGCCAAGGCCGGCAACGCTGGCCGCTTCATCGTGTCCGAGCTCTATGACGCACCGCAGGCTCTCGACGAGCAGTTCGACATGGTCTACACCGGGGTCGGTGCCCTCATTTGGCTATCAGACATCGATGGGTGGGCCGGAGTAGTCGACCACTTCGTGAAGCCCGGAGGCCGCCTGTTCATCACCGAGGGCCATCCGGCGGCTTGGGCGCTCGACCAGGACCGGGAGGACCGCTTGCTGGTGATGGACTTCCCCTACTTCGAGACAGTCGAACCACAGACGTGGAACGAGGCCACCTCATATCTCGGAGACGCAACATTGACTGCGACCACCTCCCACGAGTGGAACCACGGCCTCGGCGAAATCTTCACCGCGCTCTTGAATCGCGGTTTTGTCATCAAGACGTTCGTCGAGCATCGGGTGCTGCCCTGGAAGATGCACAGCTGGATGGAGGAGGCTCCTGAGGGCTGGTTCCAATTCCCCGAAAGTGTCCGCGACAAAGTGCCCCTGATGTACACATTGGTGGCGGAGAAGCTCTCGAGCTAGCCGCGCCGACCAACGGCTTGTTCTCGAGGAGCGGATGCCGCCGACGAGCCCATCGCGATCCTGCGTCGGCTCGGCCGCGAACCGGCAGCGAGCGCCGGCCCGGGACCCCCGATCTGGGGCAATCGTTGGTTACACCTTCGATTCTTCCGCTCGCCCGTACCTCCGGAAACCACTGCCGAATATTTGTCACGTATTGACCCTTTGAACCTAATGATTTAAAGTCAATGATAAGCAGGGACTAAAGTCCATATGCTGCAAGGGGTTTCAAGTGATAGAGTCTTCGGTAGAGGCGGGTCTTGACGAAACGGACAAGGCGATCCTCGCAATGCTGCAGACCGACGGGCGGATCAGCAATGCCGAGATCGCTCGTCGAGTCGAACTCTCCGCTCCGGCAACACATGCTCGGGTGAAACGGCTCGAAGAAGCCGGGGTCATCCGGCAATACGTAACACTGCTGGATCGGGAGACGATGGGCTACGACATGGTGTGTTTCATCAACGTCTCGCTACAGCTGCACCAGTTCGATGCGATCGAGCGCTTCAAACAGTTGGTGCTGGACATGCCGGAAGTGTTGGAATGCCATCACGTGACAGGAGAGTTCGACTACCTGCTGAAAGCGGTTTTCCACAACCGCGACCAGCTTCAGCGCTTTGTGGTGGATCGGCTCACCCCAATTCCCGGCATGGCACGCATCAACACCAGCCTGGTGTTCACGGAGATCAAGGCCACTACAGAGTTGCCCCTCGGCTGACCCTCGGTCGGCCGGCGGGCCGAGAGGGAGTCAGATGAGAGAGCACACCGACGGAGTCGCCGAGTACGTTGCCCGCGGCGAGGCCATGGCCGCTGCCGAGGCAGAACGTCGCGCGATCATGCGAACCAAGAAGTTCGACACGATCGCCGTGCACGGCATCTACGACGCCCAGGCAGCCCTCGCAAATCAGGGCAGCATCATCGAGCCGGGCTTCATGAGCTCCGCCCAGCACTTCGAGAACAGCGATCACATGGAGGCCGCCCTCGCCTACCTGATGCCGGCTTGGGTGTACTCCCGCATCGCCAACCCCACCGTTCTCTACCTCGAAGAGACCCTTTCGCTGCTCGAGGGCTATGGATTCGACGGTGACGTGTCCACAGTCGCCACCGCATCGGGCATGGCCGCGGTGCACATGGCGACCAACCCGTTCCTCCAGAACCCGACGGCGCAGACCAACATTGTTGTCAGCGCCCGCTGCTACGGGGGCACGTTCATGCTCTTTAGCCAACGCTACGGCGCCGAGAGAGGCATCGACGTGCGTTGGGTTTGTGATCCGCTGGATCTCGACGAGTGGGCCGACAAGATCGATGGCGACACCCGCTTTGTGTACGGGGAGACTCCCTCCAACCCGTCACTCAGCGTCATGGATATCGAAGCCGTTGCCGGGATTGCGCACGAAGCCGGACTCCCCCTCATCATCGACAGCACCGTGGCAACACCGGCCCTGCTGCGGCCTCTCAACCGCGGCGCCGACATCGTCGTCCACTCGACGACAAAGTCGATGACATCGAGCGGCCTCGCCATCGGCGGCGCCGTGATCGCCCGCCACGGCATCACCACGGAAATCGGCCCAGACGAGATGCGGGATAACTTCGCAATGTATGTGAAGCTGCTCCCCTTCCGCGATCACGGCCCGGGGCTCAGTCCTTTCAATGCCCTGATGACGATCAGCGATCTGCGAACCCTGCGGCATCGTATGGACTCGATGAGCAGCTCCACCATGCAAGTCGCCCAGTTCCTCGAAGGTCACGACCACGTCGATCGGGTGGCCTATCCAGGAATCCCGTCGATGGCGGGCCACGACATTGCGGCCCGCACTATGTGGCTCGTCGACGGTGCCGACGACTACGGCAGCGAGGTCAACCGCTTCGGCCACCTCATCTCATTCGAAGTCAAGGGTGGCGTCGAAGCCGCCCGCAACGTATTCGACGGCTTTCAGATGATCTGGCGAGCGACCGATTTGGGCCGCATCAAGAGCGTCGCAACCATCCCGGCCATTTCCACCCACCAGCAGCAGGGCAACGCGGGCCGCGAGCTGGCATCCGTGCCACCCAACCTGATTCGACTCAACGTCGGAGGAGAGCATCCCAACGACATCATCGCCGACCTCGAGCAGGCGCTTGCAGTGTTGGAGGGCAGTTCGCTTATTCTGCCGATCCGAGGCAGCTTCTAGGGCGGGCTACATATTGCGCCGGTACTGACCGCCGACGTTGTAGAGGGCGTCGGCCATTTGGCCCAGTGAAGAGACCTTGGCCGCCTCGATCAGCGCAGCAAAAGTGTTCTCTCCGCTGAGGGCGACTCGCTGCAGCTCCTCGAGAGCCGACGACGCTTCGCTCTTGAAGTGCTCCCGCAGAGCCGTCACCGCGGCGACCTGACCTTGCTTGTCGGCATCAGTCGATCGAATCAGCGTATCCGGGACGACAAATGGAGACCCTTCGGCAGACAGGAAGGTGTTGACGCCCACGATGGGCAACTCCCCGCTCTCCTTGAGGCGCTCGTAGTAGAGCGACTCCTCCTGGATCTTGGTGCGCTGGTACATACGCTCCATCGCTCCAAGCACACCGCCGCGGTCCGAAATCCGTTCGAACTCCTGGAGCACTGCCTCTTCGACCAGGTCGGTGAGCTCGTCGATGATGAACGATCCCTGAAGCGTGTTCTCAGTGCGGTTGAGTCCAAGTTCCTTGTTGATGATGAGCTGGATCGCCAACGCCCGGCGCACCGATTCCTCCGTCGGCGTGGTCACTGCTTCGTCGTATGCATTGGTGTGGAGGGAGTTGGCGTTGTCGTAGATCGCGTAGAGCGCCTGGAGAGTCGTACGAATATCGTTGAATGAGATCTCCTGGGCATGCAGCGAGCGGCCCGAGGTCTGGATGTGGTATTTCAGCTTCTGGGAGCCCTCGTTGGCGCCGTATACATCACGCATCGCCTTGGCCCAGATGCGCCGGGCCACCCGACCGATCACCGCGTACTCAGGGTCCACGCCATTGCTGAAGAAGAAACTGAGGTTGGGGGCATAGGAATCGACATCCATGCCGCGAGCCCGGAAGTACTCGACGAACGTGAACCCGTTGGCGAGTGTGAAAGCAAGCTGAGTGATCGGGTTAGCCCCGGCCTCGGCCATGTGATAGCCCGAGATCGAGACGGAATAGAAGTTGCGCACCCCGTTGTCGACGAAGAACTCCTGGATGTCGCCCTGCATCCTCAAGGCGAACTCGGTTGAGAAGATACAGGTGTTCTGTGCTTGATCCTCTTTGAGAATGTCGGCCTGAATCGTGCCCCGGACCGTTTGGAGCGTGCGCTGCCGGATATCGGAGTACACGTCGGCCGGAAGCACGTCGCCGCCGTTGACACCTAGCAGCATGAGTCCCAGGCCGTTGTGACCCGCCGGAATCTCTCCGTGATAGCTCGGACGCGGCTGTGAACGCTCACCGAAGATGGCAGCGATCTTGGCTTCGACCTCGTCTTCGAGGCCAACCTCACGAATGTAGAGCTCACATTGCTGGTCGACCGCGACATTCATGAAGAAGGCCAACATCATCGGCGCCGGGCCATTGATCGTCATCGACACCGATGTTGCAGGATCAAGCAGGTCGAATCCGGAATACAACTTTTTGGCATCGTCGAGGGTCGCGATGGAAACGCCGGAGTTACCAACCTTGCCAAAGATGTCGGGGCGCGGGTCAGGGTCGTTGCCATACAGCGTCACTGAGTCAAAGGCCGTGGATAGCCGCTTGGCCGGCATGCCGGCAGAGAGGTAGTGGAAGCGACGGTTTGTCTGCTCGGGTGTGCCCTCCCCGGCAAACATCCGAGTCGGATCCTCTTGGGTGCGTCGGAAAGGAAAGACTCCGGCGGTAAACGGAAACCGTCCCGGCAGGTTCTCTTGAAGGAGCCATTGGGCCCGATCACCGGCACTGCGGTAACGGGGAAAAGCCACCTTGGGGACTCTGTTGTGCGACAACGTCTCGGAGTACTGCTCAACCTCGATGTCACGCCCACGGACTTGGTACGACATAGTGTCGGCCCGGTAGGTCTCGGCGGTCGCATCCCAGTCGCCCAATTGGGCGACCAGCTCTGGATCGAGCTCGGAGCGAGCCTGCTCGAGCGCCGCCGCAATGGGCGCACTGTCCGGGTCAATGGCGCTGGCGTAGGCGAGTTGCTCCACCGTTTCTGCCAGCTCGGCCTGAGCGGCGGCGGCACCGTTGTAGTCGCGCGCAGCCGTCGCGATCTCACCGAGGTAGCCGGTACGTCCCGACGGGATGATCAGCTCGGCGTCAGATTCGCCGGACCGCTTCTGAGCTGGGAAGTCGCGGTTGGATCGCTCATTGACCTCGCCCATCAGAGCTTCGTAGAAGCGAGATGTGCCTGGGTCGTTGAAGTGTGATGCGATGGATCCGTAGACCGGGATCTCGGCTTCGTCGACCTCGAAGGCAGTCTTGTTGCGGCGGTACTGCTTGATCACGTCACGACGGGCATCGTGGGCACCACGCCGATCAAACTTGTTGATGACGATCAGGTCGGCAAAGTCGAGCATATCGATCTTCTCGAGCTGCGACGGTGCTCCGTATTCGGGAGTCATCACATAAACTGAGATGTCTGCCAGATCGACGATCTCCGTATCCGATTGGCCGATGCCCGATGACTCCAGGATCACCAGGTCGTACCCGGCGGCTTTGATAAGGGCAACCGCGTCCATCACATGGGGTGATATCGCTCGATTCGGTTCCCGCGTCGCCATCGAGCGCATGAACACTCGGGGGTGTGTGGCCGAGTTCATGCGGATGCGATCGCCGAGCAGCGCTCCCCCACTGCGTCGCCGAGTCGGATCGACCGACACCAGGCCGATGGATCGATCGGGGAAGTCGTTGATAAAACGCCGCACCAGCTCATCCACCAAGGACGACTTGCCAGAACCGCCGGTTCCGGTGATTCCGACCACGAGGGTGTCGCTGGCTTCGGCGGCCGCGAGCAGCTGCGGCGGAATATCGGTGCCGTGATTCTCAACCGCAGAGATGAAGCGCGCCAGCGGCTGACTGTCGGGGACCGACAGGGTCTCGGGTAGGTCGGATACCGTCTCGCCGCGTGGCTGATCACTGGCCTCGAGGATCTCGTCGATCATTCCTTGCAGACCCAGCCGACGGCCGTCGTCGGGGCTATAGATCCTGGCGGTACCCTCGGCGAGAAGCTGGGCACCCTCTTCGGGAAGAATGGTTCCGCCGCCGCCGCCAAACAGCTTGACCTCTTGACCACCCCGCTCGTCGAGCAACCGGCGCAGGTAGCGGTAGAACTCCATGTGTCCGCCTTGGTAGGACGTGACAGCCACCGCTTGGGCATCTTCGGCAACGGCCGCCGTGGCTACATCGAGCGCACTGCGGTTATGGCCGAGGTGAATCACTTCTGCACCGGAGGCTTGCAGTATTCGGCGCATGATGTTGATCGACGCGTCGTGGCCGTCAAACAACGACGTCGCGGTGACAACCCGGACTTTGTTCTGTGGGGAATACATCTGAGGCAACTATACGCCCGACGTTGATTACTCCTGAACGCCGCTCCTAGCGGCCCTCGAAGTTCGGCGCCCGTTTCTCGCTGAACGCGGCGACACCTTCACGTCCATCATGAGTGTGGGTCAGGCCGGCAATGCCACGTGCCTCAAATTCCATCTGCGTCTCGAGCGTCCCGGTGAAGCTGTTGTGCAGCAGTTCCTTCACCTTGCCAAAAGCCAGGGTCGCTCCGTGCGCCAGCTCCCGGGCCAAGTCCATGGCAGTTCCCATGAGCTCTTCATCCGGTACCACCCGGTTGACCAGCCCCCATTCGAGCGCTTCCTGGGCAGAAAGCCGGCGATTGGTGACCATCAACTCCATTGCCCGCCGCATTCCCACGAGCCGGGGAACGAAGTAGGTGGACGATCCATCCGGCGAAAGTGACGCCGCCGTGTAGGCAGAGGTGTAGCGCGACGACTCGGCCGCGATGGCCAGATCACAAGCCGCCACAAGGCTGAACCCGGCACCGGCTGCCATGCCGTTGACGGCGGCGATGACCGGCGCATTCATTCGGGAAAACCGGGAGATGGCGGCGTGGTAGTAGGTCGTCATCTCTTTGATGAGCGAACCGGCATGGTCACCGGCAGATTGAAACGACGCCAGGTCTCCCCCTGCCGAAAAGAACGAGCCGTTGCCCGTGATGATCACAGACCGGATCGCCGGATCTTCGTCGCACTCAATGGAGATGTGCATGAGGTGCTGCATCACCTCGAGGTCCATCGCGTTGGCCTGGTCAGGGCGATTGAAGGTGACCGCGCCGACGCCATCGACTACATCAAACAGAACCTTCTCTTCACCCATGGAGTCTCCCGGTTGCGCAGGCGCATCCTATTGACCTCGGCGGGCACCTGCGCTACCCACAAGAATCAGCGGACCTGGTCCCTGAAGAACTCGAGTGTGCGCTGCCAAGCGAGATCGGCGGCGGCCGCGTCATATACCTCGGGGCGCACATTGTTGAAGAAAGCGTGTCCCGTTCCGGGATAGAAGTTGAACTTGGCTTCCTTGCCCCGCGACGTCAAATAGGCCTCGACCCTACGGGCGCTCTCATTGGTGTCGGGGCTGTCATTCTCCGCGTAATGACCCAAATAGGCGGCGCGTGACGCGTCGTAGTCGGGCTGGACGCCATCCCAAGGAATGACACCGTAGAACGGGACACAGGCCGAGATCTGCGGCTTGATAGTTGAAAGCCACAACACCATCCCGCCGCCCATACAAAAGCCCATGGCGCCAACTGTCTCCGAGTCGCACGCCTCATCAGCAAGGAGGAAGTCGACGGCACCTGCCATGTCGGTGGCCGCCCGCGGCAGGTCGAGATTCATCATGAGCTTGGCGGCTTCATCAGGTTCAGCCGTAGTTTCACCGTGATAGAGGTCGGGGGCCAACGCAGTGAACCCCTCCGCGGCCAAACGGTCCGCAACCTCTTTGATGTGAGGCACCAGGCCCCACCACTCCTGGACCACGATGACTCCTGGGCCGGCCCCAGAAAGCGAGTTCGCCAAGTAGCCGACTGCGCTCTTTCCGTTCGAGGCAAACTCGACCATATGGCCCATGAGCAACTCCCTCTCGAGGCTTCTCGAGCAGGATACGCCGCTCAGCCCGAGTCGTGCTCGGTCCAGGCGAATCGGGTGACGGGGCCAACGTCGAGGAAGGAGCCGTCCCGGTTGATCCCATCGGTCAACGGTCGACGTTCCGCCTCCCATCGAGCTGCACCACCACCGTATCGGGAGCGCTCTCTCTCGTCGCACCGAGGAGATACGCACCCTCTTGTGCCGCCGACTCGGCCTGAAATTCCTGATTCGGCCGCCGATCGGTCATGAAGCCATGGAACAGATCGTCAGATCAGCTCGGCGGAAACCGCCCTTGGGCGGCAAGCCGGCGGCAATCGAGGCGTCGGTGAAGTGGGTCACCGGAGCCAACTCGGCTGGAAGCTCAGTGGTATCACCCCAAGGCTCGACAATGCCTTCGGCCAACATTTGAACTTGCGCCCGTGACGCCGGCGGGATCCTCATCAGCTTCTCGAGCACGAAGGCATGGGCTCGATGAAACGCGATCGGAGCCCGGAACGTCCGAGCATTGTGTCCGGTCACCTGAGCGACACGGCGGACTGCCTCTCCCAACGGAATCTCATCCGGCCCAAGAACCGCGACCGTTTGTCGGGACAGCCGATCGCCGATGAGACTGGCCGCGATAGCCCAGGCGGCGTCGGTCACGGCGACCGGGCGAACGCCTCGATCGGTGAAACCCACGAGCGGGAAGATAGGGAACGAATGCAGGACCTTGCTGAGGTGATCGAGCATGTGGTCGCCCCGGCCGTAGATGACGCCGCTCTTGAAGATCGTGTAATCGAGATCGGAGTTGCGCACGATCTCCTCAGCCCGCCATTTCGACTCATGGTACGGCGACGAGGTGCCTGGACGAGCCCGGAGGAAGCTGAGCAGCACAACCTTGCCGACACTGTTGGCGGCTGCGGCGGCCACGATGTTCTCCGTCCCTCTGACATGCACGTCTGTGAATGACTGCCCGGTTCGTTCGAGGTTGATTCCGGCTAGATGTGCCACTGCGTCGCAGCCGGCCAACGAACTGTTGAGCAGTCCCCGGTCCGTCACCGAGCCACGCACCCACGTAACGTTTCCCGACGAGCAGGCCGGATTGGGATCAATTCCACGAGCGAGGACGACAACCTTGTGCCCCTCATCGGCAAGCAGCCGCACGACGTGCCGTCCGACAAAACCAGTACCGCCAGTTACCGCGATCTTCACCGCTGCCCCTTTCGTGTGTTCTTGCGCCGCTGCACTTGCTGTGTCGGACAGACCGCCCCGAGAAAGCCCGTCAAAGTGGCCGCGATAGCGTCCTGCGCAGCCAAGTAGAGAATCCGGTTGCTGTCCCTTCGTTCCGAAACGAGCTCAGCGCTCTTGAGCACACCGAGGTGGCGCGAAATCGTCGGCGCCGCGATATCGAACCTGCTGGCGATATCACCGGCGGACAACTCTCCCTGACGGAGATGAAAGAGAATCTCCCGCCGAACCGGGCTGGCGAGAGCCTTGAAGACGTTCTCTTCGTTTGACATCCTGAGCACTATAGCTCAATAGCTACTTACGTCTAGAGCTAATTAGCCAATATCGACAGAAGTCGTATCTCACTCTTTGGGACGCGGAATTGGCGCCATCTCCGCCAAATGAAGGTCGGGGCTCCCGGCAAGGCGCATCGCCGACCAGCGAGCCGGCCCAATCCACCGGTATCGCTGCGGGAGCCCTCTGCCGCACTCTGCGCTTGTTGCTTCGTACCGATGGTGTCCGAGCACCGCCAAAGAGAACGGTCGCAGTAGCGTCTCTGCCCATGGCCCGTTTCCTCAGGCTCATGGCACTCTTGTGCGCTCTCACTGCGTGCGGCGGCGACGCTGTTCCTGCGGGGACGTCAACCTCATCGAGTGCCGCGTTGCCAACGAATACATCGCCTTTCACCGTGACGACCACAGCGCGACCCACAACGACCACAACCAGCCCGGCACCGCCGACGACAACGACGACCGCGCCGCCGACGTCGGTATCGGAAGATGCCCGCGCGGTTGTGATGGCCGGATTCGGCGGAACCGAGCTCGACGCCGCCACCGAAGCCCATCTGACCGAGGGCGGGCGTGCCGTGATTCTTTTTTCGCGCAATCTCGTGGACCCTGACCAGCTGACAGCCCTAACCGCCTCTATCGCATGTGCCGCGGCAGCTCCCGTCATCGTGGCCGTCGACCAGGAACCGGGCCGGGTGGACCGACTAGCCGATGTCGGCGTCCCGGCGCCGCCGCTGGACAGTCAGCCAGGCGACTTTTCCGCGGCCTCGGCAACGATGGCCACAGCGATGCTCGAGTTGGGGATCAACCTCGACTTGGCACCGATCGTCGATGTCGCTCAGGGCGAGAACCCGGTCCTCGAGGGCCGCAACCTCGGGCCCGACCCTGCGGTCGTGATCGAACGGGCTGTCGACTTCATCGAGGCCCTCGATACCGCCGGCGTAGGAACGACCGCAAAACACTTCCCAGGCCATGGACTCTCCAGAGTTGACCCTCACCGCGACGTGACGATCATCGACGCCTCGATGGAAACCCTGCTGGCGGAGCATTTTCCGCCGTTCACCGCCGCGATCGATGCCGGCGTTTCCACAGTGATGGTGGGCCATCCGGTGTACGAGGCGATCGATCCGAACCAGCCGGCCAGCCTGTCGCCTGTGGTGCTTGCCATGCTGCGGGATGACTTTGGATTCGAGGGAGTCGCCATCACCGACGGGCTATCGATGGCCGCACTCCGCAAGGTGCGCACCATCGAGCAGATCGCGATCGAGGCAATGCAGGCCGGACAGGACCTCCTGCTGGCGGACCGCCCGAGTGATGTTCCCCGCCTGGTTGACACAATCGTTGCTGCTGTCACGGACGGCACGCTCGACCGGTCGCGGCTCGGCGAGGCAGCGGAAAGGGTCCGCCGCCTCGCCGATTCTCTGGCACCGGTCAACTGCCCAGCGAGCTAGGGCTTCGTGACCGGGCCGCCGGCGGCCCAAGCCGCCGGCCCAATACCGAGACATGTGTCCGGGCTCTCCGGACGGGCGGTTGTTCCGGAGTAGTAGTCGTGGGTGAATCCGATTTGATTGTTATAGATCGAGTTCGGGATCGGGTTGGCGAGAGTTTCGTCCTGCCATATGTACTCCTCCCCCGTCCCACAATGAACGTAGACGTTGCCAACACCCATGTGGTTGTCGACTGCCGGGATCGGGGTGTTGCCGGCTGCTGCGTGATAGAAGAGGATGGAATGGCCCCACTCGTGCTTGAAGATATTGCGTTGGGCGTTCGTCGTGAATCCCACGGGAACCGTCGCGAAGGTCTGTCCGGCTCCGCGGTGGTAGGCGAGTCCTCCACACCGGGCCACCTGCAGTGGCTGCCCTACCAGGACATCGAATCCGGTCGAGTCCCAGATCGTGAACACTGAGTCGAAGTCCGGGTCGGCGTCAGTCCCGATGGCTGTCGGTCCCGCAAATCGGCCGCAGAACGCATCCAGGTCCCCGAGGGCCCGACTCGGGAACCGCACGGTGACCGCCGGATCTAGGACTCCGCTCGTGAGGGCCGGGACATCAATCTCGAAGAAGTCCGTAGCGAGCCTCTCCGCTCGGGCTAGCTCAGTGGGCGTCATCTGGGCAACCAGGTGGCGGTCTACTCCCCCGTCGTTGAACTCGAAGTCGGTGTGCTCGTACACGAGGACAAGGATTTGCCAGGCCGGAGCCGGACCGGCCGCGATGTAGAAACCTCTCCAGGGAACGATGTAGCCACTGTTGCCTGCAGCATCCTTGGCCCGAGCCGACAACACGTAGTGACCGACGGGTAGATCGACCGCAAGACTCCAATCGGTGAGTTCAGCGCCCGGCGAGGACAGCGACGCCGGCATCCGATTGAAGTTGCCCCACGACACCATGTCGTCCTGGAGCCACTGGTGCGTCGCCAGATCCTGGATGGCGATGCCAACCCAAGTCGCCCCGACATTGTCAGCCGCAGTTCCCGTCAAGGCAGATCCAACAGGCAGGTCAGCGTTGTGAGTGAAGTCGGCGTCCACCGTCGGCGGCAGACCGTCGCCCTCAACCACGAACAAGCGCCACGGCACAATCCGGCCGTCGTTGCCCGCAGCATCGCGAGCCAGCGCAGACAGCACATAACGGTTATCCGGCAACGCGATCGAGAAGGTCCAATCGGTAGTTGCGCTGCCTGGGTTCGACAGGTCGGCGTCGAACCGATTGAAATCTCCCCAACTGACCCCGTCGTCCTGGAGCCACTTCTTGGTATCGAGCCGCTGAATTGCCACCCCGATCCACTCCACCCCAACATTGTCTGACGCTGAGCCAGAGAGCGGGACTGTCCCTGGCGGGAAAGCATCGCCGTGGGTGAAGTCGGCATCGACGATCGGCGGAATCGTGTCAGGACCACTGGCCTCAGCCTCAATCGAACCCGAATCACACCCAGCACCCAACGGACGAACCGACCCCACCTGATCCACCAACTGCGAGCAATCACCAACCGGAACCCGATCAACCGCAGGCGAACCGACATCTGGCACGTACCAACCCATTACCGCGCCAATAGGCAGCCAGAAGCTCAGCTGCGGATCAACGATACCGAGGGCGTCCGTCGACTGGGCCGACGCCACGTCGCAGTCGGGCCCGAGAACATTGCCGCCACCCGACGTAAACGCCGCCGCGGCGCAATCGCCGTCAGCGTTACCTGCGATGATCGAGTTGATCACTATGGCCTTGCTAGCGAACGTGCTCTCGAACAGGGCAGGCCCAAGTTCGTTCTCGGTGATCGTCGCGTGGTCGAGGCGAAGCGTGCCATTGAGGTTGTGGATTCCGGCGCCCTCCCAAGCGAAATTGGATGCAACGGTACTGTTGATCAGTGCCATGGATGAAGAACCCTGTGCGCCGAATCGGTTCTCAATGCCGCCCCCAGTCACACCGGAGCCGTTATCCACCACCGAGGAATTCTCAAGCAGGAATTCTGACGATACGTTGAATATCGCACCACCGTAATCCTCGGCGTTGTTGTAGGACATGGCCGTATCAACAAAGGTCGATCGCGACTCAGCCACGCTGGCTATTGCACCGCCACTCCGCGAATAGTTGGCATTTAGAACCGAACCGGACACTTCCAGAGTTGAGTCGATCGAGTGAATCGCGCCTCCGTTGTAGGAGGCCCAGTTGTCGTTGAGCGAAGATTCAGCCACGCCCAAGAACGCACCACCATCGACGGCGATGGCCGCGCCGTCCCGGGCGTAGTTGTGGTTGAAATTGCTGTCATCCAGCGACATAGACCCTGACCCGATCCAGGCGACACCGCCATATGTGTCTGCATAGTTGCCACTAGCCCATAGTCCGGTCGCGGCTAGATCGGTTCCTGCGCCGGCGGACATCGCTCCGCCTCGACGAGCCTCGTTCTCATCGAACGACACGCCCACCAGATTCCCCCGGGCACCGGTCCTGAGGCTCAATCCGCCACCGTCGCCGCTTTCATTGGAGATCATGCGCGCCAGCGAGACGTCCAGAGCTGCGTTGCTTGCGCTGTCGGGATCCGTTGAACCGGTCGCGATCGCTCCTCCATCACGCCCAGCTTGGTTGCCTTCAAACGACCCGCCGACAACGTTGAGGACACTGGAACTGAACGCACCGCCACCGGCTTGCCCGGCCGAATTCTGGATGAAGTCTGAATCCGTGACGGAAGCATCACTGCGGGTCACGAATAGCCCTCCGCCAAACTCCGCCGCCGTGTTGTCCGTGAAGCGCCCGTCGGACAATGACAGGGACGAGTCGATCACCACGGCCAAGGCGCCTCCGCTCGAAGCAACATTGCCGACGAATCCGGACTGAACGATGTCGAGAGACGACTGAAGCCCCAGGATGCCGCCGCCGTTCCAGATAGAGGTATTGAAGTCGACATCGGAATCCGACATCTGTAGCGATGAACTCGCCAGGTAGATACCGGCGCCGTTGTAGTCCGTGGTATTGAGCCGGATATGACTGTCAGAAATATCGATGTTCGAGACAAAGGCCAGCACGCCGCCGCCGTTCGTACGCGCCCAATTGCGCTCGACGGATACCTCGCTCGCCGCCAGGCTTGCATTCCTCAGCAAGAAGCCGCCGCCGCCGGATTCAGCGCGATTGTCGCTCACGACTATTCCGTCGCCTGAGAGAACGCCACCACTGTCCACGTAGACTCCGCCGCCACTGAGCGACGCGGCGTTGTCGCGTACAAAAAGAGACGACGCGAAGACATGGGCATCTTCGCCCACGAAAAGGCCTCCGCCTCGGAGCGCGGCGCCGTTCTCGAGGAATAGACCAAAGAGTTGGACGGCGGCTCCGTGGGCAATTCTCATCACGGAGTCTCGACCGCCACCGTCGATAATGGCAACAGTCTTGCCGTCGATATCGAGGTCCTTGTCGACGACGACGTTCTCATCGCACACACCGTCGAGCAGAATGAGGTCACCGGGGCTCGCCGCATCGATCGCCGCCTGCAGGCTTTCGCCCGGGCACGTCACCTCATGGGTAGTGGACGCTGCCGCCGGCACCCCCGGAATGAAGATAAGCGCCGTTGCCAGTGCCACTAGAAGAACTGATAGTCGGCCACGAGCTTCGAATCCTCGCGAGCTCATCACGCGTCCCCTTCGTCTGGACCCCCTCGCCCCGTCACCCTTCTCCCCACAGATGCCGATGAGGGGGTCGGTCAAGTCCAGTAGCCACACTGTCGCGCCGCGATCAGGCGCGGTCAATGGGCCATTCGACCCCGGTGAGCTAGCGTCGTGGTCATGGAAATCGACATTCGACCAGCAACCGAAGACGACATTCCCGGCATCCTCGAAGTGATCGCCGACCGGATCGGCGAGGAGGATGCCGCCGAGGCGGAAATCGTGTTGCGGGACCCGAAGTTCGATCGGAGCCGGTGGTTCGTCGCCGCCTCTAGCGACGAAGTCCTGTCCACTGCCGCAATCTTTCCCGGCCAGTTGCGAGTTGGCGAGGTGAGCGTCGGAGCGGGCGCCATCGAGTTCGTGGCGACCCGGGAAACAGCCGAAGGTAAGGGTCTCGTCCGGCGACTCATGGACAAGATCCACGAGACTGCCTCGGATCGGGGCGAAATGGTGCAGTGGATCGTCGGCATCACATACTTCTACCGGCGCTTCGGATACGAGTACGCCATACCCGTGGAAGGTATGCACATGATCGGCATCGGCGAGGCGCCCCCGATGCCGAAGGGCTGGTCGGTCCGCAACGCCGACGAGGGTGAGATTCGGGCTGTCGCCGGTGCGCAGACTGCCACCGGTCGCTCCGCCGACGTTGCCCTGGGCGGCACCCAGTGGATGTGGGACGTCTACCGACGGTCACCCAACTACGAGGTTGTTATCGCCAAGGGCCCCAAAGGTCAAGGCGTTGGTCGCATCTACGCATACGAAGACGACCGATACCTGATGGACGTCATCGCCAACTCGCACAACGCGGCCGCGGCACTCACCAACGCCGCAAGCGAAGATGGCACCCGCGACCTGTCCATCATGAGCCGGCTTGCTCCCCGACCGTACCTCGAGTCGCTGGCACCTGTGATCGAGTCGGGTGACGCCTATTACCTGCGAATGGCCGATCCGATGGCGGTGCTCGAGGCGCTGCGGCCGGTACTCGCCAAGCGTCTGGCGTCACACCAGGGTGAACCGGTGGAGGGCGACGCTCTGATATCTCTGTACGGCTCGTCGATTCGTTTCACCTACGGGGCCGGAAAGATCGGCCCGATGCGACGCGAAGGCCCGGTTCCGGGACCGATCAGCGCCGGCGGATCGGGCGTCGCTCCCGACCTGATCGTGTCCCTGATCCTGGGACCACTCGGAGCGGCCGGTCTGGCCGCCTTGCATCCCGATGTCAACCTGGGCGAGCAGGCTGAGCTGATGGAAACGCTCTTCCCGGTCCAGACCTGCGACGTTCACAGTTGGGTCGTGCCGTAAGCGACACCAAGTATGCGCTCGGTTCTGTGCTGAATCGCGTTCTGATGCACCGGACGGTGATCGGTGAGGAAGGCGGGCGAGCTCACCGACTACGACTATCCCGAGGAGGCCGTTGCGGCCGCCATGGAGCGGGTGCCTGTAATTGCTGGATGAAATCCAGTAAACACTCGGATGAAATCCGACTGCATGCCCAATGAGATTGCGTTGACACTCGGATGAAATCCGACTGCATGCCGTGGACGACCGACTAGTCGTCGAATAACCCGGGAGGAGGGTCCATCCGGATCCGGCCCTCGGCGATATCGACATCGGTCACAATGGCGGCAACAAAGGGAACCTCAACGGTCCTCCCGTCCGGTGTTGAAACAACGAGCCGGTCTTGAGCGCCACCCATGATCACCGATGTGATCGCTCCCAGCGTGGTACCGGCAGCGTCGATCACAGCGAGGCCTTCGAGATCCTCAGGCCAGTACTCATCGCTTTCGAGATCGCGACGTTGATCGGCGCCAATCGTGAGCGTTACGCCGCGCATCGCGTCCGCAGCATTCCGGTTGGAGATCTGTTCGAAACGGAGCAGAACACCATCGGCATGCGCCCGGACTTCGGAGACCGTCATGTCGCGCGGCGACTCGTGGTCGGTTAGAAATTCAGCGCCCACGATGAACCGTTCGGCGTCATCACTCAACGATCTGACGATGACATCGCCGCGGAGGCCGTGAGCGCGGCGCACGTACCCAACTGGGATGCGGGCGTTCTGGTCGGGCGACACGTATCAGTCGAGAAACTCGACTTGAACGTCGAGGCCTTCCTCATCGCCGGCTGCCTTGGCTACCGTCCGGATCGCCTTGGCGACACGTCCCCGGCGGCCGATTACGCGGCCCATGTCAGACTTGGCAGTGCGCACCTCGGCAACGACTGCGTCCTCGCCGTCGTCGACGACTTCGACCTCGATCTGATCGGCATTGTCGACGATGTTCGACACCACGTAATTGACAACCTTGTCGACGATCTCGCCGCTCATGAATTCTCCTCTGTGGCCTCGACGGCCTCTTCGACGGCGGTTTCGACTGTCTCTGCAACGGTCTCCACCACTTCCTCAGCAGCAGCCTCAGCATCACCAGTCAACTCTTCAAGCAGCACGGGCTCGGGCGCAACCTCGGAATCACCAGTCAACTCCTCGAGCAGCACGGGCTCGGGCGCAACCTCGGAATCACCAGTCAAC
>JAAELU010000503.1 GCA_024226255.1 bacterium
ACCCGGCTCGTCGAGCCGGGTGATGACTCCGGCGTTGATCTCGTCCGCGAGTCGTTCCACCTGCTCCCGGCGATGCCCGGAAAGGTCGTTGTCCTCAATGGTCTTGAGTGCGATCTCGGGCAACCGGCGGATCACGGAATCCTCCGTAAACGTGCCGGTGTCATTGCCGCGGAGATGGTCGGGGAGGGGAACGGTTGGGGGAAGCATCTCAATCCTCTGTCGACTTGGGCACGACGATACCTGCCTGCCGGGGCATCCTATCCGGGAATAGATGCCCGCCCGGACCCGTTGCCGTCTCATGAGTCGATGGGCTGCATTTGGGAGAAGGCCGGAATCGCCGCGCCACCGTTTGCTCCCATTCGTCGCCATGCTCGCCATGCTGGTCGCTGCTTGCTCGCCGGCAGGCGCAACGCCACCACCCGATGAGCACGAATGCGCTCTGGGTCTCAACCTCTGGGACACGGACCCGGCACTCACTTGGATTGAGGACGGTCGGGTATGGGTGCGCACAGGGGATCTCCAGGCCTGTCTCTCCTACACCGCAGCTACTCATCTGGCCTGGGGTCCCGATGGGCGGCGTGTGCTGCTCGATGATGGGCTGTTCGAAGCTGGTCGGGAGCAGCCGACCGCCACGATTCCGGCCGGAGCCGCAGTGGCGTGGCAGCAGCCCTTTGGGGAGGCTCTCTATGCCAAGACGGCTGAGATTGCAGTCATCGGCGATGGGCCGGCATTGCCGGCAGATACATCCCTCGTGGCGAGTCACCCAGACGGACTCCACTATGCGGTGGCCACATCTGACGGGAGCGTCACCTTGATTGATCGCTCGGGCAACACAGTGTCGAGCCTGTTCTCGCTGGGTGCCGGCGACGAGCTGGCGCAGATGGAATTCGGCGCCGACGGGGCTCGGCTGTGGGCTCTGATTGACACCGAGGGGCCGTCGGCTGTGCGGTATGTCGACATGGTTCCGATCAGCGACGTTGTCGATGTACCGCCTACCGATTCGATCGTTCCAGGGATGTCGCTCCCGGTTCCTGAACTGTTCTATGTCGACGCCGATCTCGCGGCGGCCGCCCCGTCGCCGACCGTTGGGATTGGTGCTTCCGGAACCGATGTCACCAGATTTGCCCTACACCCCGCACATCGAGACTGGGTTGCGATTTCGGAAGGCAGTTGCGAGGACGCTAGATCATCACTGTTCGTTGATGGTGAGCTCTCCGCCGGCGACCTCCCAGGTGTCGCGGTTGGATTCTTCCGAGGGCACGGCCAGCCGGTGCTGGCTACCACCACTGCCGGAGGCGTCTGTGGCGCCGGTCAGCTGTGGGTGGCGGAGGACCTGCCCCGGAACGCCGAGGTCACCCTTGTTGCCGACGACGTTGCGTCGGCCGCGATCCGCGTAGAAGCCCCCGACCCGTGGAACCCAAATGCGGCTCCGCCGTTCGCCTGATAGCCGTCCTACGAGGCCCGGTCGGGGCTCTCTACACCTTGGGTCCAATACGCATGGTCGGCGTCGGGCGTGGTGCGCCTTCGGCAAATGTGAGCTGTGATGCGGCCCACTTCTCGGCGACCTTGACCAG
>JAAELU010000504.1 GCA_024226255.1 bacterium
GACTCCTCAACTACCTCAGCAACCGGCTCCTCAAAAGACTCCTCAACTACCTCAGCAACCGGCTCCTCAAAAGACTCCTCAACTACCTCAGCAACCGGCTCCTCCAAAGACTCCTCCGCAGGTGCTTCGGAGTCTGATTCCTCGGCAGCTACTTCGGTGGAAGCCTCTTCCGGAAAAGGATCGTCGGATGACTCCTCCACGACATCCTCACCGGTCGTGTCGTCCGCAAGCTGCTGCTCGAAGGACTCGAGGATTTCCGGGTCGAGATAGTCGTCGCCCTCAGCTGCTGCGGCGCGCCTGGCCATAAACTCGTCGGCGGCGCCAAACACGTCTGACCAGTCATCCGGATCCGAATTCACAGCCACCGGTGCCGGCTCGGTCGGAACGTAATCGTCCTGGTCGAGACCTGTCCCCGCGGTAGCGGCATGAGCGATACCGAGCGAGTCCTCCGTCATTTCACGGATACGGGCAGCATCTGCAGCAGCAGCCCGACGGATAGCATCGGACTCAGCCTCGTCAACGGTCCGCACAATGTCAGCAAGTTGGGTCGTCGCGAACTCTGCTGCCTCTTCTGCCTTGTCGGCGCGAACTTTGAGGCCGTCAACCTGCGACTGCAGCATCGGGATGGACGCCAAACCGGCGTTTGCCTCGTTGAGTTGCGACTTGAGGTCGTCAACCCGTTCAGCGAGCTTGGCTGCTTTCGAGATGACGTCGGTCGCCTCGACCAACTCGGCTTCCTTGGTCTTGAGGGCAACCTGGACCTTGGTCAATTCCTTGCTCAGCGGCTCAACACGGGCTGCCTGGCCCTGGGCCGTTTGCAGAGTGACCTTGTCGGCTTCTGCTTGATCGTGCAGCTCGGCGAGGCGACCAGCCAGCGCTGATGATTCTTGGTCTAGATCGGCAACGGCAGCCTCATGCTCAGCACTCTTGGCATCCATCTCTGCAGCCAACTCGGCAAATCTGGCCTCGAGCTGGCCGACTTGTTCGGACGCCTGAGCGGACCGGCCCTCGAGCTCGGAGTCCTTGGCTGCGAGCTGATCGGTTAGCTCACCAACTCGTGCCTCGATCTGGCCAAACTCCGACGCCTTCGACTCGAGCGACGATGTGAGCTCGGCGACCCTCGCTTCGAAACCGGCGGAGGCCTCACTTGCAGTGGCATTCGTGGCCTCCAGCTCCGAAGTCAACCCGGCCACCTGTGCCTCGAGCTCAGCAATCCCGGACCCAGCAGCTTCAGCAGCCGCTGCGGCCGCGGCCTTGGCCTCTATGTCGGCTGTCAGTTCGGCGATCCTCGCCTCAAATTCTGCCGCCTGTTCGCCCCCGGCAGCCTTCGTGGACTCCAGCTCCGAAGTCAACCCGGCGATCTGTGTCTCCAGTTCGCCGGTGTCGGCGCCCGACCCGGCGGCCGACGTCAGCGCCGCTTCCTTGGCTTCGAGGTCAGCTGTGAGGTCGGCGATCTGAACCTTCATGTCATCGACAACCTCGGACCAGGCCTGGGCCTGGGTCTTTGACTTATCTAGGCGACTCTGGAGGTCGGCGATTGCTTCCTCGAACTCGGCGCCGGCGCCTTCTGATCCTGAAACATCCGATTCGGCCGCGGCCAGCTCGGCTTGTACCGCAGCGCGCTCCTTCTCCGTTTCGGCAAGCATCTGCATCGCCTCCTCGCGGATGCGAGCGGCTTCCTCCGTGGCTTTCGCGGTGATTTCCTCGGCGGCGGCGGACACATCTGCACCGACACCGTCGCCGGCGACGCTCCCTCCAGCCGAGATGTCAGCCCGCAGAGCCTCTAGTTGGGCGGCGGCATCGCGGGCTTCTGCCTTCTGGGCTTCGGCAGCGTCAAAGGCCTCGCGTAGTTCGACGCGGCGGGCGTCGACCTGGGAGTCAAGCTCGGCGAGTTCAGATTGGCGGCCGCCGATCGAGTCATGAACGACTGTGAGTTCAACCCGGCGCTCCTCTACGAGATCGTGTACCTCAGTGAGCTCAGCGCGACGCTCCTCCACGAGATCGTGGATCTCAGTCAATTCAGCGCGGCGGCTCTCCACCTGGTCGTGCACATCACGCAGCTCACCCGCCATTCCTGCCATCAGAGTTTCGTCGGAAATATCGGCGAATCCGGAGGAGTCGTCAGCACCTGCTCGCTGCTCGGCCTCTCGAGCGGCTGCGAACTTGGCTTGGGCATCGGCTAGAACCTCTTCAGCGGTCGTCCTCAGTTGATTCGCTCGAGCTTCGATTTCGGCGGCCTGTGATTGAGCGGCTTCGAGGATCTCAGCTGCGGCGTCTCCGCCTCCATTGGCCTCGGCCGAGGCGACAATGGCGTCCGCTCGCTCCTGCGCCTCGCGTACGATTGCATCGGCCTCGGCTTGCGCCTCGGCATTGATCGCGGCTCCACCGGAGCCGTCGTTCGGGCCGTCGGACTTCGTAGCCGCCAGCTGTTCGCGCATCGAAGACAGCTGTTGATCCTTCTGTTCCATCTCGTGCTCGAGAGCGGACACGCTCTCAGCACCAATGTTTCCAGCATCCCGCTTAGCGCGGGCAACAATGTCCTGGGCCTCTTCGCGAGCCGCCGCAAGCAACTCATCTGCCCCCGATTCGCCGCTCAAACGGGCTGCGCGAGCCTTGATCTCCTCGGCATCCTCGAGAGCCTCTGCTTCGATCTGCTCGGCACGACGCCGTGCCTTGTCGAGGATTCGGTCCTTCGCGTCGAACACAGCAAACATGGCGTTGTCGACGGAACCGTCAGCCTCGGCCTGTGACGCCGACATCCGCTCTTCAGCTTCGGCTAGCTGGACCTTGGCCTTCTTGGACCAGGTCTCCAGATCACGAAAGGCGGACTCGAGGTCCTGCAGGTAGGTCCGCACCTCGTTCTTGTCGAAGCCCTTGCGAACGACGCTGAACTTCCTCTTGTCGATGGAATCGGGGAGGTGTGTTGAATCTTTCACAGCAATCCTTATCGGCGCTGTGCACGGCCCGCTTGACGAACTTACTAGTTACTTTTTCCCGGTCAGCCCGCGCACACGATAACCGGCACAATCGTCCCAGACGATACCCGCTCCCGACCGATATCCGGGAACGCCTTCGGCGTTCCTTGGGGGCTGCTGCGCAGCTCCAGGGAACGTAGCGGTGGAAACCCGGCCCAATGTACGCCCGCTGGGGCTATGCGATGGTGACGCTTTCGTCGAGGTAAACGTCTTGGATTGCGTTGAGCAGCTCGATGCCCTCAGCCATCGGACGCTGGAACGCCTTGCGGCCCGAAATGAGGCCCGTGCCCCCGGCTCGCTTGTTGATGACGGCAGTGCGAACTGCCTGGGCGAGATCGTCGCCACCGCCGGAGGCGCCACCGGAGTTGATGAGGCCGGCTCGGCCCATGTAGCAGTTGACGACTTGCCAGCGGGTGAGATCGATCGGATGATCCGTCGTCAGCTCGCTGTAGACCTTGTCATGGGTACGGCCAAAGCCAACGGCGCCGTAACCGTTGTTGTTCTCCGGTTGCTTCTGCTTGATGATGTCCGCCTCGATGGTGACGCCGAGGTGATTCGCTTGGCTCGTCAGATCCGCCGCGACGTGGTAGTCCGTGCCGTCCTTCTGGAAGCCGCTGTTTCGCAGATAGCACCACAAGAACGTCACCATGCCCA
>JAAELU010000505.1 GCA_024226255.1 bacterium
CGGCGGAATGACCGCCCGCCGCCTGGGCGAGCACCGCTGATCCAATGGCCACCATCATCAGGGCCTCGCGGTGAGAACGCGACTGGAGTCGAGGCAGAACGAGAGCGAGAACGGCGAGCGCTATGGCCCGCAGCAGGGCCCAGCGCCCCCACGCCGTGGAAAGCAGGGATGTCTCGATGGCGGCGAGGACACCCTGGCCACCTGCGGAATAGGCCTTCCAGAGCTGTTCGACGATCAGGAGAACGGCAGCGGCCGCGGCAATTCGGCTTCCGACGCGCACGATCGACTCAACACGATTGGCGGCGGTCTGATGCCACGGGGCTTCGGAGGCGGCGCTGAAACGACGCTGGACGGTTGCGAGAACTCCGGCCTGCACCAGGAACGCCCCGAGTACTGCGGCGAGTCCGATGTAGAGGGCCCAACGGGTGAGCACCTCAACCGGCGGCACCGGCTCGGATGGGGCTGCGAAGTCGGCTTGAGAGAGATCAGCATCGGTGCCGATGCCCCAAACCAGCATCCCCTTGGTGACATGGCCGTCCGATGAGCTGAAGGCGGTCCACCGGAGGCTGTACAACCCGTCGGGGATGTCGCCGAGGTCGATCAGCAGCACCGAGGTGGACTGGCCGTGACCGACGATCTCCACATCGTGGCGCGTCCCTTCGGCATCGATGAACTCCACCGAACTGCCTTCGACCGAGACCGGCTCGGAGAATGTGAGCTCGGCCTGACCGGGCGCATCGTCGAGAACCGAGGCATCAGCCGGATTCGACCGCACAAGTGAGGCGTGGGCAGCGGCAGGAGACGCCAGGGCCACAATCGCCAGGAGGGCGGCAACGAGAGCGACGGCGGGTCGGTGGAACCGGATCATGCTCAGGCCTCGACGCGTGATGGGCGGCGGGCAACTCCAACGAGACCGACGAGCACCATCGCACTGAGTCCGAGGATCACCATGGTCGACATGGAACTCCCCGATTGTTCTGGTTCGCTTGCTCCGCAATCGACACCTTCGATCGTCCCAC
>JAAELU010000506.1 GCA_024226255.1 bacterium
GCCGCGAAAGAGGTTAGGGAAATGTAAGTGCCATTGAGCTATGAGCTATGAGCTATGAGCTACGAGCTGTGGGCTTCCTCATAGCTCACTGCTCATTGCTCACTGCTCATAGCTCATTACACGCTCCAGGGGCGTACTCGTTTCAGCTTGTCCTTTGACTCTAGGATGTCCACGGCGATGTTGGCGTCGTCGACGATCTGGAAGTCGTACAGTCCGACGCAGACGAAGTCGGCACCACTCTCGAACGCGTACTTGAACCCGACCTTCGGCTCGATCGCTCCGGCGGCCAGGACCTTGAAGGCGATCCACGGCTGCTCTATGTCCTTCATGAACTCGATCGTCTCTTGGGCGTCTTGACACCAGATGTTGTCGTTGATCGGCTCCACCTTGGCCGACCAGTAGTCGGTTTGATGCAGGGTCTTCATCCAGAAGTCGGGCACGAACTTCCGCGCGACGCAGGCCGTCAGGGCTTCGAGCTTGTGGGCGCCGATGCCGGCCGGCAGTTTGCTGCGCCGGATCAACTCCAGGGCCTTCTCGATCGTATCGAACTTCTCCTCGGCGACCAGCTTCTCGGTCACGGCGCCCTGGATGTAACAGGCAGCGGCGCCGGCGTCGATCGACCGCTTGATCGCCGTGAGCAGATCATTGCCGCCGCAATCGGAGATGAACTGAATCTCACCGCCGCCGTTCTTCCAATAGTCGTTGATCACCGGGCACAGATTCGGATGCGTCAGGATCGCGTTGACACCGCACGCCTCGGCCAGCCGAAAGGTCTCGAAGATCTTCTCGCGATGATGATAAGCCTTGACCAGTTTCGAGACGTAGATCAAGTCCCGGGCGTGAGCCCAGCCACCCATCAGGTTGCCGCCGAGGATCATGCGGCTGAGCTTCAAGTCTCCGATCCGCGTGGA
>JAAELU010000507.1 GCA_024226255.1 bacterium
ACCGCTCAATCCGAGCATGATCCCGAAGAACGCGCTGATCGCGAACCGCACCCTGCTGACGCGAGGCTCCACCCACTCCTGGAAGCGAGCGAGTAGCTCTTCTTCAGGGGTGCCGGTGGGGACGCGGCGCCGCGGGGACAGTCGGTCCACCAGCCAGAGGTTCAGCCAGAAGAGTCCGAAGGCAATGACAGAGGCAACAACAACGAGGCCAACCCTGGTGAACACAAGCGTCTGCCAGACACCGGTCCGGCCAACCGACTGATACCACAGGTAGTCGGTCCACAGCGTGGCGAGGAATCTCCCAAACACCAGAAGCGCAACAACGACAATGGCGATGATCGTCGGCCAGCGACGATCAGAACGGGACGGGCGGATGGGTACGGGTTCTCGATTGATCACAAGGTGATTCTATTAGCTGAGAAGGCTATCGAAGCCGTCCGACCCTTTGGGCACAACCATCGCCGCGCACCGCGGGCTCACCGGGGGTACATCCACTCCGGGAGGAATGTCCGCGACCGGCGTCCACGACACACCGGAATCGGCGGCGCAATCACCGCAAGCCCGCCCCGGAGCGACGTATTCGACCGCAGCCACCCCGATGCGGCTGTATCCCGCAAGCAGCCCGTCGTTGTACGCACGGCGGGCCGCCATTCGAACGTGCCGTTCAGCGTCATCGGTCCGCCAGCTACGGAAAGCGCGGCTGACATCAGAAGAAAGCCTGCGGTTGCCCGACTCTCCCCGTCGGGAAATCACAGCCTGGACATCTCGGTGAAGATCGATGGCCAACTCGTCGGGTGCGCCCTGGCTGGGTCCACCCGTAAGCAAAGGCTCATCCACTCCCATCGACTCAGCTGTGGCAGCATGCCCGGCGCGGTAGCTGTCACGGAGGACCTCATCCAGGTCGTCTCCGAGCATCGAAACC
>JAAELU010000508.1 GCA_024226255.1 bacterium
CCGCCGCCAACCTCAAAGACCAACTCGCGCACGGTGGTGCCCATTGGCACCTCGGCCAGTCCGACGTTGTTGATCTTGCCAGCCAGCGAGAATACCTGTGTGCCGGTGCTCTTTTCGGTGCCGATGCTGGCGAACCAGTCAGCGCCGCGCTTGATGATCTCGGGCACCAGGTTCCAGGTCTTGACGTTGTTCAGGCAGGTCGGTCTGCCCCACAATCCCACCTCGGTGGTGTGGATGTGCTTGGGACGCGGCTCGCTGACCGTGCCCTCGATGGCGTGCATCAGGGCGGTCGATTCGCCGCCTACGAAAGAGTGCGCGCCAACCCGGACCTCGATGTCAAATGCAAAGCCGGAGCCGAGAATGTCCTCGCCGATCAGCCCGTATTCGCGCGCCGATTCGATGGCGTTGCGCATCGTCTTGACCGACAGCGCGTGTTCGTAGGGGATATAGACGTAACCCTGGTGAGCGTCCATCGCGTACGCGCCGATGATCATTCCCTCCAGTACCGAGTGTGGGTCCGCCTCCATCAATGCGCGGTCCATGAAACAGTTCGGGTCGCCCTCGTCGCCGTTGGCGAGCACGTACTTGATATCGCCCTCGGCCTTGCGACCGGTCTCCCACTTGCGGGCGGTGGCAAAGCCAGCCCCACCACGGCCCCGTAGCCCGGATTTTTTGACTTCGTCGATCACGCCCTGGGACGTCATCTCGAACAGCGCCTTGCCCAACGCCTCGTAACCGCCGACGGCGATGTACTCGTCGACAGA
>JAAELU010000509.1 GCA_024226255.1 bacterium
CCGCCGCCAAAGCCGTAGGGATGGGCGGGCCAGGCAGCGTTGTCGTGGACGATGACGTCGGTCAGTGTCATATCACCGCCGTCGAGATTGTATATCCCGCCACCCAGGTCCCAGGCGACGTTGCCGCTGATCGTCACGTTCGACAGCGTCGAAGCGCTGCCGTCGTTGTGTACCCCTGCGCCGTGGAATGCATCACTGGCCCCGCCCGTGACGTGCAGTCCCTCGATGACGGGGGCGATGTCCCCCGAGATGTGCAGCACCGTCCCCGCTCCCCTTGCGTCCAGGACGGTTGGATTGGCCGCCGGATCGGGGGTGGTCCAGTTGGTGACGGTGTAGCCGCCCCGGATGGTCAACGTCTTGGTGATGCGCGCGACCTGGACAGTTCCGCCCTGCGCGTTCAGGGTGCCGCAGTGACCGGCGACCTTGACCACGTCACCGGTGGACGTGGAGGCGTTCACGGCATCCTGCACCGTTCCATAGTCCATCGCTCCGTCGTTCAGACGAACGAAACACGAGCGCTCGGTCTGGTTCTCGTACGCGCCCATATCCACGATGGGAGCCGTGCCGTTGCCCGTGTCGGCGACGTCACCGTCGATCTGCCGGGGCTTGCCGTCCAGGTCGGTGGAGACGGTGACGCTGAGATTGTTCCCGGCGTCGATCACGGGCGAGTCGTCCTGCAAACGCAAGTCTCCACCGGCAGTGTCCACGAACAGCGGATCGACATTGACATTGCCGCTGCCTGGGTAGCCACCTTCGACGTCACTGTAGGTGATCGTAGGCGCGCCGCCACTGTTGTAGATCGTGCTCGAGTTTCCCCACACGATACAATTGATGAGAGTCAGATTGCTATCAAAGTTTTGTATCGCTCCACCGTCATAAGTTGCCGAGTTGCCGCTGAATGTCACGTTCGTCAGCATCGAGTTGATCGTAGCGTTGCGCAGCCCCCCACCGGAGAAAGTGGCCGAGTTATCACTGAATATCACGTTCGTCAGTGTCGCGTTACCGGTAGCAGCCTGCATCCCTCCGCCGAACCTGGCCGAGTTGCCACTGATGATGGTGTCGATCATCTCCACCGTGCCATCGACGTAGAAGCCACCGCCGTAGCCTTCGGGGGCTGTGTTGTCGAGCACGTGACAATTATCGAGACCGAGTGTCGCACCGCCACTGACGTACACTCCCGCGCCTCGACCTTGATATTGTCTCCCACCGGTGATACGCAGTCCTTCGATGGTGGCCGTGATGCTGCCGGTGACGTTCACCACGCGCCCGTTGTCCTCGGCATCGAGGACGGTCACGTGGGTTTCCGGGTCAGATACGGTCCAGTTGGTGACGGTGTAGCCGCCCCGGATGGTGATCGTCTCGTCGATAGAGACGACCGGGCTGGACGTGCTCTGACTGTACGTCCCCCCGGCCACGCGGATATCGTCGCCCGCGTCGGCCTGATCCACGGCATACTGGATCGTGGCGCAGGGGAAAGTGAAATTGGTGCAATCGCCGGTATCGCTCCCGCGTGGATCGACGTAGCGAATGGTGATTCCGTCGGCGTGAGCGCTAAAGGCCACACCGGCGAGCAGTGCCAGTGCAAAAAGACTGGTGATGATAATTCGACTATGCTTCATCGTTGTTCTGTTCTCCTGATTTGATTGGTTGATTTGGTGATTTTAGATTTGATGATTTGATCGAGTCACACGATGTTTGCGTGCAAACGCGCTTGCAGACAAACCTCTTCATTCTCCCATTATTCATTGCTCCAAAGGTATCGGGACCTCGATCCGTGGCGCGATATAGGCGTCGACGGGGGTCCGGTTCGGATTGAACACCAGCGTCAGCCCATCGCCGCCGTCCAGGGCGGGAGCGCCCGTGAACGTCAACTGCGCCGTCGCCTGCCCCCCGGTCACCAGGTCGAGAAAGGCGAGGCGCGCTTCCGCTAGGCTTGCGCCCGTGATCGGGTACGCGCGCCCCGATTCGGCCATCACCTGTGGCGCTTCGTACAGCAGGTCGCCAGGCCCGGAGGCGCGGACGGTCACCGTCATCGCCAGCGTGCCGGAGAGAGCGCGCGCTCCCGCGATCCCCACCTGGGGCCGCGTCTCGGCCATCGAGACCGGTTCGCCGACCTCGACGATGTCCCCGGCGTCGATTCCCAACTCTGCCAGGGAAGGGGCACCTTCGGCCAAGACCGCGTCGATGGCCCGCAGTTCGCCGGTCACGATCACGGTCAGCGCCAGCAGCCAGGCGGCCAGCAGTCCCACGGCGACCCAGGGTGCGATCTGTCCCACTCTACTCTTGCTGATCTGCACGATCCCCTCCCCCCTCCACCACCAACAGCGGGTGGCTGTGAACGACGGCGTCGTCGATCAGCACCTCCACCGCGTA
>JAAELU010000510.1 GCA_024226255.1 bacterium
CTTGCCCATGATGATCATTGCCAGCACTTCGTCCTTGGTGACTTTGTCCTTGTCGACCGTGCCGACGAGTTTGCCCTGTGACATCACCGAGATGCGATCGGCAAGATCGAAGACGTCATGGATATCGTGGCTGATCAGGAAGATGCCGATTCCTTCAGCTTTGAGCTGCTGGACGAGATCGTTGACCTGTTCGGTCTCTGCCGGTCCCAGGGCCGCGGTCGGCTCATCCATGATGAGGATCTTGGCGTTGAAGTGCACCGCTCTGGCGATCGCCACGGACTGGCGTTGTCCACCAGACAGTGATTGGACCGGGACCTTGAAGTTCTGGAACCTCGGGTTGAGCCGTCCCATCACGGTGCGCGCTGCGTTCTCCATTGCCCGGTCGTCGAGGGTGCGCCACCGGGTCCGTAGCTCACGCCCGAGGAACATGTTGGCCGGAGCGTCGATGTTCTCCGCCAGAGCGAGCGTCTGGTAGATCGTCTCGATGGCGTAGGTCTTGGCATCGCGCGGAGTGCTGATGGTCGCCAGTTCGCCGTTGACGTATATCTCTCCGGAATCGGCCTTGTGGGCGCCCGAGAGCGTCTTGATGAGAGTCGTCTTGCCCGCACCATTGCCACCGACCACGGCGACAACCTCGCCGGGGAACAGATTCACAGTGACACCGTCGACGGCGTGAACACCACCGAATGAAACCCGGATGTCACGCATCTCGACGAGAGGGGTAGTGGTCTCTGTCGTCATGCTGCCGCCTTCCTCCGATATACCGTATCCAGTGCAACTGCCACGACCAGGACCAGGCCTACTGCGATGTCCTGAGCCGCCGTCTCGACGCCGACGAGAGCCATACCGGATTGCAGTGACTGCATGACCAGTGCTCCCAGCATCGCTCCCGGAATCGTGCCGACGCCGCCGCTGAGGGAGGTGCCCCCGATAACTGCGGCAGCGATCACATACAGCTCGGTTAGTTGACCGAGCCCGCTGACTGCGGCGTTGAGACGGGCGACCTGTACGGCGGCGCCGATCCCAACGAGTACGCCCATGAGGGCAAATGTCTTAACGGTGGTTGCCCGGGTTTTGATGCCGCCGAGTTCCGCCGCCTCGGGGTTGCCGCCGATGGCGTAGACGTAGCGGCCAAAACGGAGTCGTGTTGCCACAAAGGTCATCGCCAGGACAACGGCGATTGAGATCAACACCGGGTTCGCAAGCCCGAAGGCGATGTCGCCGCCGCCACGCTGTTCGGCCAGCCGGAACGGCAGGTTGTAGGTGTTGAGGTAGGCAATCGCGCCGAGGACGATGACAATGCTGACAGCACCGATGGTGTAGTCGGCCCAGCGGGGGCGAAGATGGAAGCCAAACCGGATGCGCTGTCTACGGCTGTTGATGAGCAGGAAGACGATGCCAACGCATGCCAAGACCCCGACGACCCAGCTCCACGTCGCTCCGATCGTTCCGCGGGATCCGCCACCGAGCAACTGGAAGGTTGCGTCCATTGGAGCGATGGTTCTCCCCGAGGCCATCATCCAAGCGAGGCCACGCCACACCAGCAGACCGCCCAGGGTCACGATGAAGGACGGTACGCCGACATATGCGATGACTGCGCCTTGGAAGGCTCCGAGTGCGGCACCCATCACAATTCCGGCCGTCAGCGAGATGATCCAGATCCAGGGGCTGTTAAAGCTCAGGTAGTCGGGCAGAATCTCGGCCTGCAGCATGGCCATTGCCATGCCGAGGACGGCCAACATCGATCCCACCGAGAGGTCGATGTTGCGGGACACGATAACCAGGACCATCCCAGTGGCCATGATGCCAACTGCAGCAGTCTGGACCGAGAGGTTCCAGAGATTCCGGGCAGACAGGAAGGTCCCGTCCGACCACGAACCATCACCCGACCAGAACTGGAAGCCGACCCAGATCACGATAAGGGCGCCGACCATACCGAGCATGCGGGTATCGATCTCCATAGATCGCACCGTGGCTGCGAAGGAGCCTCGGTTCCCGCCGCCAAGGTCTCCGAGCTCGGAGTGATCGGGCGCTTCAACAGGACCATCTGTCACGGTTTACACCTCCAACCAATAAACGAACGCCGCGCCCCCGAA
>JAAELU010000511.1 GCA_024226255.1 bacterium
CCACCGAGGTCAAAAAGAAGCTCTCGCCACGTCATTCCCATGACGATCTCGTAGTTGCCGGGCTTGTTGATATGGCCGGATAGCGAAATCATGCGAGTGCCGGCTGAGGTGTCCGGCCCAATCTCTGCGTAAGCAACGCCACCGTTGTTGACGATCCACGGCACATTGGAAATCGTCTCGACGTTGTTGACGATGGTCGGCTTGGAGTAGAGGCCCTCTACCGCCGGGAAGGGAGGCTTCAGCCGTGGTTCGCCACGACGACCTTCGAGACTGTTGAGCAAGGCGGATTCTTCACCACAGATGTAGGCACCGCCACCAAGGTGAACAGTGATATCCAGGTTGAAGCCGGTACCGAGGATGTCCGCGCCGAGATAGCCCTTTTCGTAGGCCGCATCTACGGCTTGCTGCACGCGACGTGCCGGCTTGGGGTACTCGCCCCGGATGTAGATGAAGGCGTGGTTGATCGCGAGAGCGTACGAGGTGAGGATGATCCCTTCGATCAGCTGGTGAGGGTCACGCTCGAGGAGTTGCCGGTCCTTGAAGGTGCCGGGTTCGGATTCGTCGCCGTTGATCACGAGGTACGCCGGCTTGGCCGGAGCGAGGAAGCCCCACTTGACACCCGCCGGGAAGTTGGCTCCACCCCGACCGCGGATGTTGGAAGCCTTCACCTCGGCATGGATCGCCTCCGGCCCAATTTTAATGCCCTTGCGAAGAGCCGTGTACCCGCCGGTTGCCTCGTACCGCTCGAGAGTGTGGCTATCCGTGCGATTGGCATCCATCCGCTCCGTGAGGATCTTCATACTGAGGACCCCCCTACCCCCGGCCTGATGGCCGGCGGTACCTTCCCCCCACGGGGTGGGGGGACTGACAAGTCGGAGCTGACGAGACGCGCTGAAATTCGATTGCTTCGAACTTCCATCGGATTACATCCGACCATCACTTCGCCTCCCGAGCCGTGCCGTAGGGACCGAACGCCGGGACAGGCAGGATGGCGCCTTCAGGTTCGCGGACGCCCCAATCGAATGCCTTCTGGCCGCCGAAGAGTTGTTGCATCTCTTCGGTGCTGACTAC
>JAAELU010000512.1 GCA_024226255.1 bacterium
GCCCCGGAGCAGGTGGCGCGACTCCACTTGAGCACGCCCCCCGAGCGCCAGCTGGCGCTCGCCGGTGGCGAAGTCCTCAGCGGGGTCGATCTGGTCTTGAGCGCGGGCTCGCCATAGGAACCGCCGGGTAGCGGGACTTTCGATCTTCCCGGTTCTCGTCGGAGGTCTCGTCTTGCGGGTCTTCGCTGGAGCGGGAGACGCCCTGGTCGATGGAGAAGCCCATGAGCTCCACGGGGAGACCGTCGGAAAGCTGGATACAGCACATCTGCCCGTCGCAGCTCCAACTACAGAAAGCGGAAGGTTGAGAGCTCGTCGCTGTCTGCGAGGCGAAGAGGACGATGGCTCTCGTGAAGACACCCGGGGAGCAGACGGTGCCATTGTTGTTGTTGCCCAGAGGCCTGCAGGCCTGAGACGCCGTCAGCCTCCTGGAACAAGATTCGTGAGGGCCTGCCGCGGGCGAACAATCCGGAGGGCCGTCTTCCCAGGGACACTGCGGCACGGAGGGGGGACACTGTGGCACGGAGGGGCTAGGGATAACCAAGACAGAACAAATCGCCAGAATCATTACCTGCCGGACCGAACCGAACAAAAGCTTTATTGGCTGCTGGCTCATCTTGAGACTCCTGGCCTGCTGCGGTATAGCTACCGCCGGCCGGTTGCTATAAGGAGGGACGCGACGTCGTCTCCGCCGGCTCCGGCACCAAAGGATCGTCGTCCATGGCGCTGTTGTTATCAGGGTTGGGGTCGCCCGCCGGCCGAGTTACCGTGGCGGTGTTAGAGACGGAACCCGTTGCACCATCGGCCACCGTGGCGTTGGCGGTGTAGGTCAACGTGCCTCCCGCGAGGAGATCAACGGTATCGATGATGTCGCCCGCCACCGGTCCGGCAGTGCACTCCGAGCCGGGCGAGGGACGACACGTCCAGCTGACGCCCACAAGCTCCGCAGGAAAGAGGTCTCGGACGATGGAGCCGTAGACGTCGTCGGGGCCGGCGTTGGAGACGGTCAGGATGTAGGTGATCGACAGGCCAGGGGAAAGCGAACTCAACCCGTTGTCGTTGGTGATCGCGAGGTCGGCCTCGGGGCCAAAGAGTCGGGCCTGAACGCTGAGCCCACAGCTGCCCTGCCCACAGTTGTCCGTACCTGCCGACCCTTGACTTTTCCATACCACGACGATATCGCCGTCGGCACCCACGCCTATCGCAGGATCCACCTGATTGCCGGTGATGTAGGAATTAGCCTGAAAGTCGTTGCCTAGCGGCATGACGTTCCGGTTGAAGCGCCGAATCTGGATGCTGTTCCCATCTTCGTCGGCGGTGTCGGCCCCCCTCGAGCCAAGGCTGTCCCATGTCACGAGGAAATCGCCGTTGGCATCGACTGCCACCGAGGGCCTGCGCTGATCGCCGGTGATGTAGGAATTGGCCTGGAAGTCGTCGCCGAGCGGCGTGGCCCGCCGGTTGAAGTGCCGCATCTGGATGCTCCTCCCAAATAAACTGCCGTCGTCCGAGCCGCTTGAGCCTATGCTCTCCCATGCCACAACGAAATCGCCGTCAGCACCGATTGCCACCGCGGGTGCCAGCTGGTCATCAGTGGTGTAGGTATTGACCTGGAAATCATTACCGAAAGGTATGCCGCGCCGGTTGAAGTGCCGCATCTGGATGCTCTTCCCGGCTTCTTCGTTGTTGTCCGAGTTAC
>JAAELU010000513.1 GCA_024226255.1 bacterium
AGCGCTTGCTAGAAGCGCAGAATCGGTACTTGCAGAATGGGGAATCTACCATTCGGTGCGACCAATGCGATGGCGTCATTACATTTCAGACGTTAGGCGATGAAGTTGAGGCAAGTACCTGCCCGTGCGGGAAGTACAACACTACTCTTCGTGGGATATAGTGAAGAAGGACGATGAGACCCACGACCATCCCGATGCTCTGTATCCTGACAGCAGTGCGCCGGGCAGAACGGCCTTCGTAGGCCAAAACTCGGGCGGGCGTTCAAGACATCCACACAGTGACTTGTCCCGGCTAGCGGCCCTACTCCGATTCGCGGGGACCGTTGCTCGCCTGATGCATCATCTGGCCAGCCATGTACCACCCATCGGCATGGCCCTCTCGGTCGTGAGGCCCAGCGCCGGAACCACAGGCTGTCGCGCAACCCGAAGGCAGCCCAGGCCCGGCAGCGCGAAGTCATCACGGGCAGTCCCATTTGCCCAAGTGTCCACCTCGCCCGAGGCCGCCGAGACTCGAGAAATAGACATAGTACGGGAAATAGACATCCATCTCTACGCCAAACCCAATGACAGCGACGGCTTGGCGGCGCTTAAGACATCCACACAGCGACTTGCCCCGGCTAGCGGCGATACTCTGATCCGGCTGGAGCGTTGCTCGCTTGGTGCATCATCTAGCTGGCCACGCACCACCCATCGGCATGGCCCTCTCGGCCGTGAGGGCCCGCGACTGAACCACTGGCTGTCACGATACCCGAGAGCAGCCCCGGCCCGACAGTGCGAAGTCATCACGGGCAGTCACATTTGCCCAAGTGCCCACCTCGCCCGAGGCCGCCGAGACTCGGAAATAGACAGCCATCGCTACGCCAAGCTCACCGACAGCGACGCCACTGGTTTGGCCGACGACACCAACGCCCCGACCGTGGCCGAGCATTATCTCTACGGCCCGGGCACCGATCAACTCCTGGCCGTCGAGGACGAGAGCGCCGCCAAGGTACTCTGGCCGCTGGCAGATCACGAGGGCACCATCCGCGACGTCGTGTATTACTACTCGGGAACTAGCGACACGCTCCTGGAGCACCATCGCGAATTCGACGCCTTCGGCGGACTGACCGACCCGTTGAGCCCCGACAGCTTCGAATTCGGCTA
>JAAELU010000514.1 GCA_024226255.1 bacterium
CTGACACCGAAGATCATGGAAGCGGTCAAACAGGGCGTCATCGACGTTTACCCGGAGTACAACGGCACCAGCCTGACCTTCCTCGGACAGGCGCCGACCAATGACGGAAATGCGTCCACCGAGCGAGTACAGGCGCTGTTCAAGCCACTGGGGCTGGAATTGGCTGGCAAGTTCGGCTTTTCCAATGACTACGCCCTGGTCATGACCCGCGAACGGGCAAAAGGACTCGGTGTGCATACGATTCAGAACCTGACGCGCGTTTCCAGCCTTACCTACGTCGTCGACGAGGACTTCGTCCAACGCCCGGCGGATGGATTGCAACAGATGAATCGGCGCTACGGTATCAGTGGTGCCAATGTGATCACCCACCCGGTTGGTACGGACGGCAAGGACAAGATCGTCTCGGCCCTGCTGGACGGTTCGGCCGATGTGGGTGAGTTGTTCATGACGGACGGCCAGATCGCGGAATACGACCTGGTGGTACTCAAAGACAATCTGGGCTTCTTCCCGGTTTACGAAGTTGCGCCACTGGTGCGTTCCGACGCACTGGCCAATATTTCCGGGCTAGGTGAGGTGCTGCAAAGTCTCGCGGGGAAAATTACCGCGGCCGACATGCAGGCAATGAACAAGGCCGTCGACCTGGACGCTCAATCGGCGGCCAGCGTAGCGGCGAGTTTTCTCGCTTCCAAGGGCTTGTTACCCGAAGATGCCAAGGGCGGCGGCGCAGCCAAAATCGCCGTGGTGGCCGATCCCGGCATCACGCGGGACATCGACACGGCTCGCGCCCTGCGAGCCATTCGTAGCGGCTACTCCGGTAGTGATCTCGACCTGACCACCGATATGGATCCGCTGGGGAAACTCGCCAGTGGCGAGGCACGTGTCGCGATTGTTGGCGCCGAGTCCTTCTACTCGCTGAGCGACGAAGGCCCGGTGAGCAAGGGCCTCGCCGAAGCGTTCGCCGTGGTGGGCTACAAGTCAGGCCACCTGGTTGGCCTCGACGACGGCAGCGACTCACTCGATGGCTTGACCAAGATTGCGACCGGCCCGAAGGGTTCGGGAGCATCGATTGTACTAAACATGCTGCTCAACTCCATCGGCAAGGCCGACAGCATTGAAGTCATCAACTCCGACGCCAGTACTCGCGACCTGTTGCTGGGAATGACGGCGATGAGTGCCACCAGGGGTGATCACGACGGTGTCTTTCTGATGGCGCCGTC
>JAAELU010000515.1 GCA_024226255.1 bacterium
ACCAGGTCGAGGGGGAAAATCCACGTGGAGGACGTAGACGGCGAGACCGTCGTCTACCCGGCGGTGTTTTACGACGCCGAGGTGGGTGTGACCAGGTGTCTGCGCCTGCTGACAGTGACCGGCAGCCCGATCCGAGACCGGGCCATCGAGAACTGGAAATCGCTGCTGGCCCGGATCACGCGGGATGCCGTCGTCGCACTCTCGCCGGAGCAACAGCGCGCTGTGCACACGGCGCTCACGCACAAGGCGTCGGTGCTCACCGGCGGGCCGGGCACGGGCAAAACGGTCACCGTTCGCGCCGTCATCGCGGCGTTGGAGGCACTGGACTGTCGTTACGCTCTCTGCGCTCCCACCGGGCGCGCGGCCAAGCGGCTCTCTGAAATCACGGGGCGTTCAGCCGAGACCGTTCACCGGCTATTGGGATACACGCCAGAGGGAGGGTTCCAGCACGATGAAGAGAATCCCCTCACCGTGGATTTCGTCGTCGTAGATGAGGCATCGATGCTCGACCTGCGGCTGACGCACAGTTTGCTCGATGCGGTGGATCTGCCCGCACACGTGCTGCTCGTCGGCGACGTGAACCAGCTTCCCTCCGTCGGCGCGGGCAACGTCCTGCGCGACCTGATCTCGTCCGATTACGTCGCCGTCTCGCACCTGACGACGATCTTTCGCCAGGCTGCCGGCAGCGGCATCGTCGTCAACGCGCATCGGATCAACCGGGGCGAGTTCCCGATCTGCAACGATGGGTTCGGGGATTTCTACTTTTTCACCGCCCAGGACCCACAGGCGGCCATCGACCTGGTGGTGGACATCGTTCAGCACCGCATCCCCCGGAAATTCGGCCTATCCCCGGACGAGATCCAGGTGTTGGCGCCGATGTACCGGGGAGACTGTGGGATCACGGCCCTGAACGTGCACCTGCAGGAGGCGTTGAATCCACCGTCGCGGGCCAAGGCGGAGCGCAAGCTGGCGAACTGTGTCTTTCGCGTGGGGGATCGCGTGATGCAGACGCGGAACGACTATGACAAGATGGTGTTCAATGGCGACGTGGGACTGATCACGGCCATCGACGCCATCACCAAAAAGTTATTCGTCGAGATGTCCGGCAGTCGCGTCACCTATCTCTGGAACGAGGCGGTCGAGCATCTGACTCACGCCTTTGCCATGTCGATCCACAAGAGCCAGGGCAGCGAGTATCCGGCGGTCGTTGCGCCAGTGATGAACCAGCACTATATGATGCTCCAGCGCAACTTGCTCTACACCGCTATCACGCGGGCTAAACAATTGGTCGTGCTGGTCGGAACGAGGCAGGC
>JAAELU010000516.1 GCA_024226255.1 bacterium
AGCCAACCGACTCCACGCCGGCCCTGGGTCTTCGCTTGCTGGGTCTGCGGCTGCTGATGTGGTTGCGGGGCGGGGACCGGTTGCGGAGCGGGCGCCGGCTGCGGGGCGCGGGGTTGCGCGGGAGGGGGCGCCTGACTTGGTGCCTGGCGTGGCCGTGGCGCCTGCGGCGGCGGGGATGCCTGGTGGGGCGGGGCCGACGTCTGACGCGGTGACGCCGACGGTCGCGGCGCCTTGGAGCGCCGCTTGGTTTCGGCGGCCAACATCTTGGCGACTTCCTCGGCGCTCTCAGTGCGGGCTTTCGCCGACGCAACTGCCGCGGAACTTGCCGACGCTGCCATCCCGGCGCTCAGCGAGTCGCTATCCGAAGACGGCTCACCCTTCCGGGTCATTCCGAGTGAACCGTAGGCATTCTTCACCAGGTCCTCGGAGGACTGCAGACTCTTCTTCGCGGACTCACTCATGTCCCGGGTCTTCTTATCCCTGGCCACATCACTCCCAACTCGGTCTCTACAGATTACGGCTCTCTGCGGCCTGAGCTTGACTCCTGACGCCGAGCGCAGGAACCAGCCACCCCAATTGGCCGCCAAGGCTCCTAACCTCGCCGGGTGAATGCATACGCAGTAGGAGCAATTCTCATTGGTGGGGCAAGTCGTCGTATGGGACGCGACAAGGCCCAGGTCGAGATCGATGGCGTTGCCATGGTTCGCCGAGTCGGGCGTGTCCTCGAGGAAGTCGGGCTCGATGTTGTTACGGCGGGCGGACCCGACCGGATCGACGGCTACCCCAACTACCCGGATCCGGACAATATGCGGGGTCCCCTGGCAGGACTGGCGGCTGCGCTTCAGAACTCCGCCGGTCGACCCGTTCTGCTGGTCGCGGTCGATCAACCTCTCTTGCGAGCTGGAACCGTCAGGCAACTGCTCACTTTCCAGAGGTATGACGCCATTATTCCCATGGACGGGGAATTCCCTCAGGTCACATGTGCCGTGTACCGCACCACATGCCTTCCGGCGATCCGCCAACTGGCGGCGGTAAATCCTCAGGCTTCGATCCGAGATCTACTCGCCAATGTCAATGAGCGCTACGTCGAAGCCGACGAGTGGACCACCTGGGGTGAGGATGGCCGCTCATGGCGCAGCATCGATACCCCGGAGGACCTCGAGGCGATCAGAGCCGACCCGGGAGACAACTAGCCTGGCTAGCGGAGGCGATATGTCGGCAACACCTGAATCGGCAGGACCTGAATCGGCAATACCTGAATCGGCAGTCATCGCAGTCGAGGTCCGGGACCTCGTAGCTACGGTCTGGCTGGACCGTCCAGACAAGCTCAACGCCATGGCTGTTGACTTCTGGAGCGAGTTTCCCGCCATCATCGAATCACTGGGAACAGACCCGTCGGTTCGTGCGATTGTCGTCGCCGGGCGGGGCCGTGCCTTCACGGTCGGTATCGACTTGATGGCATTCGCCCCGATGTTGGCCGCCACCGACAGCGACGTCGCGACCCGCCAGGAGCTGTATCGCAAGATCAAGCAGATGCAACTCACGTTTACGTCGCTTGCTGACTGCCCCAAGCCAGTCATCGCCGCAGTTCATGGCTACTGCCTTGGTGGCGGTATCGACCTGATAACGGCCTGCGATATCCGCCTCGCCAGTGCCGACGCCGTCTTCTCAGTCCGAGAAACCAGGATCGGAATGGTCGCCGATGTCGGGACTATGCAGCGCCTACCTCGAATCGTCGATCCCGGTCGTGTGGCCGAGTTGGTCTACACCGGCAAGGATTTCTCGGCGGCCGAGGCGGCAGAAATGGGTCTGGTCAGTCACGTCTATCCGGATGTCGACTCGTTGCACAAGAACACCCAAGCGCTCGCCGAGGAGATCGCAGCCAACTCACCACTCGTCGTTGAGGGCGCCAAACAAGTGCTGCGGGCCGGCGAGAACATGTCGACCGCAGACGCCCTCGACTACATGGCGGTCTGGAACGCCGGATTCCTGACCTCCAACGACCTCCGCGAAGCACTGACCGCCCACCTCGAGAAGCGTCCCCCCAACTTCACTGGTACGTGAGAGGGCCCGAGGGGGAACCGCGGAGGCAGGGAGTTCGCCAGGACGCAACGGGGGGAGAGACACCGCTTGCTTCGCCGTCATCGTTGCTCACTAGTGACGCCCTATCGGGCAGCACCTACAATGGAGATATGGTTCTGAAGCCGTTGGACACTCGCCGCGATCTGTTCGCTGCTCCGTAAGCGTCGGTCTGTATCGATACGACCGCCTGCCCAACGCGCTACAAAAGGAGGAGTCGATGAGCGAAAACATCGTCACCCGCTTTCAGAACATCATTGCCCCGGTGATCACCTGGGATTCGGAAATCGAGATTGTCTCGGGAGAGGGATCTTGGCTGACCGCTGCCGACGGTAGGAAGTACCTCGACTTTTCGACCGGCATCGCCGTCTCCAACCTCGGGCATCGGCCGGCTCACGTAAAGGCCGCGATCCAGGACCAACTCGACCGCTTCTGGCACGTCGGCGGGGTGTTCCGGTACGACCCACTGGTGCGGGCCGCCGAGCGCCTCGACGAGATAACGCCTCCGTCGATCGACATGTTCTTCTTTATGAACTCGGGAGCTGAGGCTGTCGAGGGTGCGGTGAAGCTCGCCAGGAAGACGTCCGGACGACAGGGCATCGTCGTGTTCCGCGGTGGTTTCCACGGGCGGACAATGGGGGCGGTCTCGTACACGACTTCGAAAGCGAAGTATCGCCAGGGGTACCACCCCCTCGTCGGTTCGATCTTTGTGACGCCTTACCCACATCCGTACCGCTGGGGTATGAGTCAGGAAGAGGCCAACGCTCACGCTCTCGCCGAGCTGCACCTGATGCTCAAGCATGAAATAACCCCGGGCGAGATCGCTGCGTTCCTCGTTGAGCCAATGCAGGGTGAAGGCGGCTACTACCCCGGCAGCCAGGCCTTCATGGATGCGTTGCGAGCCATCTGTGACGAGCACGGCATCCTGCTGATCATGGACGAGGTGCAGACCGGCTTTGGTCGCACCGGCGACTGGTTCACCTCGCTCGTCTACAACGTCCGCCCCGACATCCTGGTGATGGGCAAGGCAATTGCCAATGGCCTTCCACTATCGGCGGTCGGCGCCAGCAAGGCGCTGCTCGAGCAGTGGCCCGCCGGATCTCACGGGACAACGTTTGGGGGCAACCCACTGTGTTGCGCTGCAGCCGCGGCCACGGTTGAGGCACTACACGACGTGGTGCCCAACGTAGAGAAGCTGTCAGACCACGCGTTCGACCGCTTCGGCGAGCTCAAAGAGAGCCACCGCACCATCGGCGACGTACGCGGCCTCGGCTTGATGATCGGTGTGGAACTCGTCGGCGATGACCGGGCCCCGGACCCGGCGGCCTTCCAGGCAGTGACCGACTATGCCAAGGACGCCGGGCTGTTCATTCTCGGTTGTGGCCCGGATTTCAACGTAATCCGGTTCATTCCACCGTTGAACGTCTCAACCGACGAGCTTGATCGTGGCATCGACATCATCGACGAGGCTTTGACCAGCTACGAGAGCTGACCTGAGCGGCGCCGCTCAGGCCTGCCTTCGCCCGGCACCAGCCCGGCAGCGGCCGCGCCTGCGATGGCGACCAGTGAAAGCCA
>JAAELU010000517.1 GCA_024226255.1 bacterium
CTACAGTATTCCCCTCTCCACGAGATGTCTGTCGCAACTGGCAATCCGAGATGCCTCCTAAACGAGCTCGCGCTGGCTTTCCGTGAGCAAAGCCCAGCAAAGCACTTATGCCGAGATATTTGAAAATGCCTTTCAATCAGCAACGGAAAGACCAACAAAACAAGAAACATCAACAACCCCAGACCGATCAGCCCTCTGCGCCGAAAAGACGACTGACTCATGGCTGATATGGCTTCGCTCTGGGAAGGGGAGAAGCATGCTCAGTGGCAATCACCTAAATGACGCTGATAGAAACGCTCATAGATTCGAGCCATGAGCTTCCAACTGTTCTCTATGGTCAGCCTGAAATCTGACGACAATACAACTACCTCTGCCTCAAGACTCTCGGCAGCCGAACAGGCCACCACCCCCGAGAAGAGCCCCAACTGAAACTCTCTGCATTCTCCCCCTTCGTCTCGAAATTGTCTAACGGGCGCGCCAAGCAAATGCTCGTACTCACCAACAGGCGCGCGCCGCGCCCTCAGGCCCAGAAACTCATCATACTCTTTCTTCGCCGCAAGTAACTCCAGGGGAATTGGCAACAATGCGACTGCGACAACAAGAAGCCATAAGACGCTGCGGCGTTTAGTTGAACGGGTGTCTGGCAAGATGTGTCTCCCTCATCATTCGCAACTGGCCTTCGTTGAGATCGGTACCCCAGGTCAAGCTCATCAGATTCCCTGGCCCATACCAATGAGACGCAATCTCACCCAGCAGATGCCCAACTTCGTGGCCAGTCCACCTCGGCGAAGTTCCTTGCTTGATAGCAGAAAAGAAATGCAATTTCTTGTCGTTATGATGAGTCAGGCCCTCGTGTTCTGGCTGCCCCTTGCCGCGCGGGAAGAACGGCGAGCCTATAAATGCCATCGTTGCCTCCCCTCTTCTCTTGACACTATCACGCACTGTTCTAAAATCTTCTCCTGTCCAGGTTTCTCCGAGACTCTTCTCTACGGCCATATGCTCAATAGGTTCCCAGCTCAAGCCTATCCCAAAGTTCCAGAAAAGCCGCTGTACTGAATCCAGGTGGACAAGCACTTCTGCCTCAGCCCAAGTCCTATTGACAATCACCACTCTTCGAATCTTGACTGGGATTGGTCCGAGGGTGCGCACACGCCCAGCACCTATCCGTCTCACTGAGAGAGTTCCCAATACCGAAAGAGCTGCGAGCGCGACGAGACTCGACAAGAGGCCGCGACTGACCTTTCCGGTCGGGTCTGTATGGACCACAGGGTTCGGGGCAGCGTACAGGTAGCCGTGTAGGGAGAGCGGGCGGCTCTCCCTGCCATGAAACTGGTCCAGTCCAACAAACCGGCCGCTTCCAACGTCCATCCATCGAGCTCTGTTATAGTAGAAACCAGATTCCGAATTATACGGTTCCCCAGCAAAGCGGTAGACTTGGGCCTCATCACCAGAGTGTACCAAGGTTTCTCCGTAGGCCATGTAGGCATAGCGGCCAGCAACTGCCCCAGCCTGATCTGATAGTACTCTCGTGGATCCCAGCCCGTCCAGGTGGTAATAACGTTGGGACCCCGAAGACTGCCGGTACAGGCCGATCAGCTGTTCGTCCGCCCGAGTGTACAGCGTGCATTTAGAACCAGTAGCGACATCCGCAGCCACGTAGCTGAGAGACCCCATGGTATCGACCAAGTAGTCGATCTCTGCTGGCGGCCCCCCTGGAGGCGTAACCGAGGATCGAACACGATTACCATCGGCGTCGTAGGCAGTCTCGACGACGGTTCCGTCGCCCAGAATGACCGTCGCCAGCCGATCGTCGTAGTCCCAAGCGTAGGTGGTTACGCCGCCCTCAGCCTTGCTCGTCAGGTTTCCATTGGCATTCCATCCATACGACGTTGGACCCGCCGCCTCCAGCCGATCCCTATCATCGTAGATTGATGTGACCGTAGTCTGTCCTCCCCCGTCGTCGATCACCTGCGTGAGTCGGTTGCCCACCGGGTCGTAGGTGAAATCTCGTTGGTAGACTTGGACGCCGTCGGGATCGGTGACCCGATCTTGAGTCAGCCGATAGAGATTATCGTAGACGTAGTGACGCGAGGTGCCGTCGTGCTCGTCGATGCGGGTGCGGTTGCCGGCGGCGCCAAGGGTGTATGCGTAGCTCTGAAGGACGTTGCCAACGCTGTTGACGGTTTCGAGGTGACTGAGGCGGCTGAGGCCATCGTAGGTATAGGCGGTGGTGACGCCATTGGGGTGCGCGAGGTCCGCTCGGTTGCCGTTGTCGTCGTAGCCGAGGGTGGTGACGCCGCCCTGGGAGTCGGTGACGGTCTCGATCCGGTTGAGCTCGTCATGGGCGTAGGTGGTGGTGAAGACCTGGGCACCGACGGTGGCGGTCAGGCGGGTGCGATTGCCTTGGAGGTCGTAGCCGTAGCCGAGCTTGTAGCCGGTGGGATCGACCTTCTCGATCAGGTGGTCGCGGGCGTCGTAGGTGTAGCTGGTGGTGCCGCGGGCATCGGTGACGGTGGCGCGCTGGCCAGTGGGCGTGTAGGTGAAGGTGACCTCGGAGCCGTCGGGATAGGCGCGGCGGGTGAGGCGCCGATTGGCGTCATACGCGAAGGTGCGCATCGCACCGTTGAAGGCGGTATGACTCGCCAGTGTGCCGTCGGGATGGTAGGTCATCGACTCCCGGGCATCGTCTGGGAGGATGCGGGCGGTCTGGCGGCCCAAGGCGTCGTACTCGAAACGGGTGGTGTGGCCGTTGGCGTCGGTCTGCGTCAGGCGGTTGCCGACCTCGTCCCAGGTGTAGCGAGTGACCTGGTCGAGGGCGTCTGTGACCGTGGTCAGGCGGCCGAGGGCGTCATAGCCGAATCGAGTAGTGAGGCCGGCCTGGTCGGTTTCGGCGCCGCGGCGGCCGAGGGCGTCGTAGGCGACGGCGGTCGTGGTGTCGTCAGGGTAGGTGGTGACGGTCAGGCGATGGAGAGCGTCGTAGGTGAAGCTCGTGGTGAAGCCGCGGGCATCCGTGACGCTCTCCTGATTGCCTCCCGAGTCGTAGGTGAAGGTCGGCCCCTTGCCCAGGGGATCGATCACCGCGGTCCGGCGGCCGGCGGCGTCGTAGACGTAGCTGGTCGTGTTGTCCCGAGCGTCGGTGGTGGCGACGAGCTGGCCGGCGTCGTTGTAGGCGCTGGCGGCGGTGGCGCCGTCGGGATAGGTGGTGGTCTTGAGGCGGCCGGCGGCGTCGTAGGCGAAGGCGGTCGTGCGGCCGGCACGGTCGATCTGGGCCAGCAGGCGGCCTTCGGCGTCGTAGCTCCGGGTCTCGCTGGTGCCGCCCGGATAGGAGGTGCTGACGAGGCGGCCCATCAGGGCGTAGGCCATCGTCGTCGTGCGGCCAAGCGGATCGGGCTGGTGGAGCACCTTGCCGAGCAGGTCGTAGACGGTCGAGGTGC
>JAAELU010000518.1 GCA_024226255.1 bacterium
ATCGCCTGGCCACCATCGCCTTTGCCGGGGACGGCGTTTTTCATGGCAGTATCGGGTTCGGCACGTCCTGGGCCTGGAACCACGTGGACCGGCGGGTGCATGCCACCATCACCGATTCCACCATCACCCAGTCGGCCGGCACGCTGAGTGTTGATGCGGTTGTGTGGGACATCGCCAAGGACAATGGGCGCACGCTCCTGCCCAGCGCCTATGCGGTGGCGGTCACACTCGGCCTTGGTGAGGATGGCAAGACGAACGTCGAATTGACCGGCACGGTCGCCGTGAATCAGTTCAATACCGGCACCTCCAGCCCTGCGGTCCGGGCGTCGATGAGCGGCTCGACCTACCAGCAGCCGGAGGGTGGCGCCAACCAGAACACCGGGCTGTCTCTCTCGGCCACGGACAACACCAACCTGCTGGCCCTGGCCGGCGCGGTCGATACCGATGCCGAGCTGACGGTGGGGGTCGCGGTAGCCGTGAATGAGCTCGAGAATAAGACCACAGCCTACATCGAGAGTTCATCCATCGACGTCAACAACGGCGATGTCGAGGTCCTGGCGGCCATCAATCCGGAGCTGAATGCGTTCGCACTGGGCGTGAGTGTCACTGATAACGACGGGGTAACCTTGGCCGGCTCCGGTGCCTCCAATATCGCTCCCCTGAGCGCCGATGCTCATGTCCAGGGGGTCGATAAGGCGGGGCAGACGGATACGACCATCAGCGGGGCCAAGAATATTACCATCCAGGCGGAGATTGCCTACACGGATATCGCCTCCGGGGCGGGGCAGTTCGGCGTGCAAAAAGGGGCGGCGACTTGGGTTGGTGCGGTCCTCGGCGCAGCCGTCGCCACCAACGATCTCCAGGATAACACCGTCACCGCTTATGTGCAGGATGCCTCGCTGTTAGCCAGTGGCAATATCGAAGTGTCAGCCGAAACCACAATGGCGCTAGGGGGCATCATCCTCGGCCTGGCGGTCGGTGGTGAGGGCGCTAAGAGTTTTGCGTTGGGCGGGTCGGTGGTGGCGAACACCATCAAGCCGACCATCGATGCCCATGTCACAGGGGCCACGACGACCCTTTCCGCCGGCGGGAATATCACGGTTGCCGCGCGGGAACGCGACCTGGTGATATCGTCCGGGGCGGGCGTCATCAGCGCGAACACCAGTTCCAAAGGCGGGGCCGTCGTCGGAGTGTCGGTCCCGACGAACACGGTCGAAAGCACCGTGAAGGCCTATGTCGAAGACGCTCAGACGTTCGAATCGACTGGCGGCACGGCCAATGTCACGGCCGACCGCAAAGAGACGCAGATTGTGGCGGTGGCGTTGGGTGGGGAGGTTGCCACTGATTTTTCCGGCGGTGTCTCGGTGGCGACCAATACCGTGACGCATACC
>JAAELU010000519.1 GCA_024226255.1 bacterium
CTCGAACCTCACGAAGCTGACCAGCACTGGGTCGCCGTCGAACACCGAGGCAACCCAGTCCACGTCATTGAACCAGCCGGCCAACTCCTCGCCGGGGTCGCCGACAATCGAATCAGGGGCTCCAATGACACCCTCGTAGTAGGCAAGGACATCCGTGAAAGACATGTCCGTTTCGAAGTTCACTGCGTGCGGGCCGAGAATGTCGGTCGACTGGCCGGCTGTCCAGCTTGGAGGCACGAGCTGTGAATCAAAGTCGCCGGGAAGATCGTCGAGGTTGAAGTTAGCGGTGAGTTCATTGGGATCGCCGCTGTTGTTCTGGGCGGTGGTGTTTGAGCTGCTGCCGTTCTCCCCGTTGGTTGCATCGGCGTCGTCGCCACCACCACACGCAGTGACTACGAGAGCGAAAGCCAATGCAAGGCCAAGCGTCTTCAGGTGCTTCATTGATTCCTCCCAGTGTGCAATGCCCAGCCAGCCCTGATCCGGGCTCACTGCACTACTAGACCTTAGGGATTCGCTCCAGATACCGGTTTTTCGTCCACGGGTTGAGCAGGAATGGAACTCCGCCCGACCGTGAATCCGGCCCCTGCCTCTCCCTACAATCCCCGTTCATGAAAGGCATCCAGCTCCCCCCAGCCACAGAGGACTTCACGGCCGACCCGGTCGAACTGTTCTTCGACCTTGCGTACGTGTTCGCATTCTCTCAGCTGGTGGCTCTACTGATCGACGATCCGACATGGGCGGGCGTCGGCAAGGCGGCTCTGCTGTTCTGTTTGCTGTGGCTGCCGTGGCAGCAGCTGACATGGGCGGCCAATGCCGTCTCGGGCAATGGAAGGTTTGTCCGGTCGCTGTTCATCGTCGCCACCGTGGTGAGCATTCCGATGGCGGCCTCGACGTCGTCCGCCTTTGAGGCCGGCGGACCGGTGTTTTCGATCGCATTGGCCGGGATAATGCTCATAGGGTTCCGCATGCAGACCGTGGGGACTAGGGACGACCTTGACTATCGCGAGGTGATCTTCAGCTGGATCGCTCCCAACGTGGTCGCCGTCACCGTGCTGATTGTGGGCTCTTTCTTCGACGGCTCAGCGAGGCTGGCGTTTTGGCTCGTCACTGTCGCCATTGTGCTGTGGGCCATGATGGACGCTTCCGAAGGCGAATGGCTCATCCGCCCCGGCCACTTCGCGGAACGTCACGGGCTGATCGTCATCATCGCCCTCGGCGAGGTGATAGTCGCCATTGGCATTCCGGTTGTAGCCAGCCTGCAGAAGGGTGACATCCTGTCTGCCGCCACCGTCTCGGCGTTGCTGGCGTCTGGCGGCTTCGCCGGGCTGCTGTGGTGGGCATACTTCGATCGACCAAGTCCCGGGCTCGAGTATGGAGCGTCACGGCTCGAGGGAAAAGACGCCGGCCGGTACATTCGAGACGTTTACACGTGGGCGCATGCCCCCGTTGTCGCCGGCATCATTCTGTCCGCAGCAGCGCTCGAGGAGATCGCGCTGCACCCGCGCGATCATGTCGAGTTGGGTTTCCGTGGGATGCTCGCCGGCGGCCTCTTCCTCTTCCTGATCGGCGTCTATCTAGCGGTGTGGCGGGCGTTCCGGGCGCAAGCGAGAGAGCGATTGATCGGGGCCGTTGTCATCACTGCCCTGGTGCTGACAGGTGGTTCGCTCGAAGGCGTCATGATGCTGACGTTGGTGGTGGTTGTGATGTTCGTGGTCCTGTGGATTGAGCATCAGCGATTCGAACGGATGCAGGTGCAACACGAACACAAGGTCTAGCGCGTCCGCCGCTGAGCTCTGGTTGCAGGTTGGGTGCGGGGTCGCGCCTCCCGATAGTTGGGAGATGGCGAAACCGGTCGATCGTTCCCCGATTCTCCTTGACTCGCCAATGACTTCGGCGCGACCATGACCGTCGGCCGCAGCCGGCGCTTTGGGCCGGTGGGTTCCGGTGAGGACAGAGGCCAAAGAGTGAATCTCCCCTACGTCAACTCGATGTCACCTTCTCGATCTGCCAGGGCCTACCTCAACCGCCGCGCACCCTCACCGATCCGTCGGTAATCGGCCGTCCCGAATCCATTCGGGTGGAAAGGGAATAGGAGGGCCATGGGGGCCCACCGCGGTGGGATCCAGCTTCGCCGGAAAGAAGGGGTGGCGGCTGCACCGAGTCTGATCCGACCTTCGGATGCCCGCCCGTTGGGATATGAGCACAACTCTGAACGGGAACTGATCCGAGGAGGTCAGTGATGGGGAGTAGGAGAGACACAACTACCAACAAACGGAGGCTGACCGTACTGATTTCAGCCAGCTTGTTGGCGGTGGCATTCCTGCCGGGGATCGGCCCTGCGGGAGCAGTACCGCCGTCAGGCAACCCGGCAACGTACACCCTCGACACCCACTTTGACGAGGGCACGTTGGTCAACGTCAATCATGACTCGCCGAACAACGACCAGTTGCAACTCGATTCGGTGGCGACTCCGTTCGACTTCATCTGGATAGCGGTGTCGTCGGAGGGCACGGTGGTCAAGATCAACACCGTCACCGGCGACGTGCTGGGCGAGTTCCGCACGACGCCTTCGACCCACGGCTGGGGTAACCCATCGCGCACTACTGTCGACAATGATGGGAGTGTCTGGGTGGCGAACCGCAACAATGTGGCAGCCGGCTTCGGCTCGGTGACCCACATCGGCCTCGAGGAGAACGGGCAGTGTGAGGACCGCGACACCAGCGGCACCATCGACACGTCGACGGGCCTCGGTGACGTCCTGGCGTGGACTGACGGCTCTGGCTCGCGGAGCGTCGCCACCGCGGCAGACGAGTGCATCGTGCACTACACGGCAGTGAATTCGACCGGCACCCGGCATGTCTCGGTCGATGCCAGCAATGACGTCTGGGTGAGTGGCGTCGGTCAGCGCAACTTCGATCTGATCAAGGGTGGCAGTTATGACACGCCGCTGTCCGGAACGATCATTCGATCGGAGACATCAGTGGGCTACGGCGGCTACGGCGGGCTCATCGATGGCAACAACGTCATCTGGTCGGCGCGTCCCTTGCTGCGCTGGGACGTGGCGAATCCGCTAACGGGACCCGACGGTGTCAACTGGGATGGATACGCCCATGACAGCTATGGCTTGTGCATCGACAGCTCTGGCAATGTGTGGAATACGTCGCTGAGCAGCAACCAGATACGCAAGTTCGCTCCCGGCGGGTCACTGCTCGGCACATACGGCCATGGCAACTCGTACGCGCAAGGTTGTGTGGTCGACGGCAATGATCATGTCTGGGTGGCCCACTCGCTTGTGGGCGGTCCAACCGGCCAAACGAATGTTGGTCACTTGCTCAACGATGGCACATACATCGGCAACGTCACCGTGGGCAACGGGCCGACCGGGGTAGCGGTCGACGCCGCCGGCAAGATCTGGGCTACCAACTACTACGGCCACACAGCATCACGTATCGATCCGGCACTCGGAGGATTGGGTGCCGACGGTGTGACGCCGATCGGTGGCGTTGATTTCACCACGCCCGACCTCGGCGGGTTGCTGTACAACTACAGCGATATGACGGGTAGCACGCTGATCGCACCCCCAACCACAGGGACGTGGACGGTCGTGCACGACAGCGGACTGCCCGGTGCCCCGTGGAGCAATGTGAGCTGGACTGCTGACGTGCCCGCCGACAGCTCGATCACCGTGACGGTGGCGTCGAGCGTCGATGGTGTCACATACAGTGCCCCGGAGACGGTAACGAACGGTGTGGACCTGACGGCGACGCCTCCGGGCCAGTACCTCGAGGTTGTCGTGACGTTTGATCGGGTCGATGGCTTCGGCGACAGCCCGGTCTTGTTCGACCTGACCCTGCTGCACAACCGTGCTCCGGACTGCTTCGCAGCAGCCGCCAGCATCGACAGGCTGTGGCCTCCGAACCACAAGTTCGTCGACATCACAGTGTTTGGTGTGACCGATGCCGATGGCGATCCGATGACGATCACCATCGATTCGATCTTCCAGGACGAGCTGACGGACACGTTCGGCGACGGGGCGTTTGCTCCCGACGCGATGGGAGTGGGCACGGACACGGCAGCGGTACGTGCTGAACGCAGCGGGAATCCCAACGAGCCAGGCGACGGGCGGGTATATCACATCGCGTTCACTGCCAGCGATGGATTCGGTGGATCCTGCTCGAGCACAGTGCTGGTCGGAGTTCCGCATGACAAGAAGGACATCCCGATCGATGGCGGACCGTTGTACGACTCAACGATCCCGTAATCGACCCGAACGAAATGAGGACAGGAGGTGCCCGGCACGTGCCGGGCACCTCCGCTGTCTGGGGCCGATGCGGTTCACGCACCAGCTCGCCGTATTGTGACGCCGCTAGTCAGTCAACGAGAGCTGTTCAGGGGCAGTAGTCGGGTCGGCATCAAGGCACGCCAACATGTCCACCGTCGAGTGGACCGGGACCGCCCCCAATTCAACTAGCCGGCCGTTCCCAGGGCCCTCGCCGCGTCCGCGCCACGCGGCCGTCACGCCGTTGCCGGCCTTGAGTGCCTCGACTGCGCCGGTCCACGTTCCGCCGCCGTCCTCGTCCGACGCAACCACGACGGTGACGTGGCTCATGGCGTATATGAGTTTGTTGCGACCCATCGCCGCGGCCGGCGTGAATCCCGACGAAGGAGCCTGCTGAGTTATCAGCGTCGTCTGGCCGGAGTCGAGGGCGCGCAGAATGTCCGGCTTGCGGATCCGGGCCTGCAGCGAATCGGCTAGTACTCCGAGTACCGTTCCTCCTGCTGTGTAAGCGGCGTTCATTGCCAGCTGGTCGACACCGCGGGCTCCACCAGACACCACGGTGTATCCGGCCTGAGCTGCCGCCTGCGCACAGTCAGCGGCTGTCTCCGCGCCGGCTTCACCGACATTGCGGGAACCGACGATTGCTATCCCGGGCTCGGCGAGCAACGAGATCGGTCCGACTCCAAAGAGGACCGGAGGCGCCAGCTTCCCAAGCCGTTTGTGAAGTGCCGCCGGGTAATTGCTGTCGACGATGGTGAGGGTCCAGATACCCTTGTTTTCTAGATCGGCGGCAGCCACCGTAGCGGCCGCAGCATCGCCGAGCAGTTCGCGAACGGCGGCGGCGACTTCGTCCGGGACGCCGGACAACATCGGGTCGAATCCAGGAGTGAAGATATCGGCAGGGTGGAGACCGGCCTCTTCGAGCCCGAGGGCGAAGCGATGCCACCTGCTTGGAGACAGCGCCGGCCGGGAGCTCTCTCCGAGCCGTGTAGCCAACGCCACCACCGCTTTGGCGTTGTCGGAGAGTTGCACGCATCAGCTTTCGTTCGAAGCCTCGGCCAGAGCCACAGCGTAGACGGGTCCCGACCCGGCGTTGCGAAGCTTGCTGCCGACCACGGTAAACGTCCAGCGGGTGTCGACCGTATCGTCGATCAGGAGGACGGGATCCGGCCTGACATCGTGAACACTGAATGCGTCGATGGCGTTGCGAGCCTGCTGGAAGCTGTTCTGCATGGCCTTCTGTGAATCGGTGGGTCTGGCACGTCGGACCGTATCGAGGTAGGGCAAACCGAGTTTGGCCGCCACCTTCTCGGCGAAATTCGAGATCAGCTGCGGATGGGCCTGAGAAGGAACGCTGGTCACCCACAGCGGTGTTGGATCTGGAGCCCACGACTGGATCATGGCAGCCATCGCATCGACCAGCGCGTCTGCGAATTCGTTGTCCCGGAACTTGCCGACCTCGACCTGGCGGGCCAGGCCAGGATCGCCCCACCGAGTGAGCGCCCGGCCTGCAGTGATGTTGTGTGCCTTCAGGTTGAGCTCTTCTCGCAACCCGGCGGGCGCCTGTCTGCGAGGCAGGATCTCGATCACCTCAGACCGGAGGCCGCGCAACGCCGACTCGACCAGCTCCGGATCGACTTCAGTCGGGTATGTGTTGCCGGTGCAATTGGCGCAGCGCCCGCACGGCGCCGCGGCCGGGTCGCCGAGTTGATGGCGCAGGAACTCCATGAGGCAGTTGCCGGTTGAGACGTACTCGGCCATCGCGGCCTGTTCGGCTCGCCTCGCCTCGATCACGGATTCGATTCGTTCCGTTGGGTAGGTCCACGGCCGCGCCGATCGGTACCACGAGGAACCTTCCCGATACACCGCGCCTTCGACCTCGAGGATCTTCAGCATCGCGTCGAGCCGACCCCGACGGAGGTTGACCACCTGCTCGAGGTCCATCAGTCGCATCCCGCCGGCGTTCCCGAGCGCATCGAGGGTGGCAGTGGTGGCCTGCTCCGGGGGGAAGGCCGTGTTGATGAACCAGTCCTGGATGTCGGTGTCCTCGTGGCCGCTCAATGCAACACCCACCGATTTGTCGACAGCCCGCCCGGCTCGTCCAACCTGTTGGTAGTAGGCCACCGGCGAGCCCGGCGTCTGGTAGTGGATGACAAACTCAATCTTGGGGTTGTCATACCCCATCGCCAAAGCTGAGGTGGCCACCACAACCTTGATGTCGCCCTCGGCGAGGCGTTGCTCGATCGCCAGGCGCCGCTCGTGGTCCATCGGCCCGGTATATGCATGGGCGTCGATGCCGGTCGTGCGCAGGAATTCGGCCACACGATTGGCGTCCGCAACGGTGAGGCAATAGACGATGCCGGCACCGGGGAGTTGGGGAACGTGTTCGGCGAGCCACGCCATTCGTTCCGCCTTGTTGGGCAACGCCAGCACGTGCAGGCTCAGGCTGTCGCGCTCGAGCGGTCCGCGCAGAACGAAGAGGTCGGCGCCGAGCTGCTGGCGAACGTCGTCGACGACCCGGGAGTTGGCCGTCGCAGTTGTGCCCAACACCGGCACGTTGGGCGGCAGGGCATCGACAACCTGGCGAAGCCTTCGATAGTCGGGCCGGAAGTCGTGCCCCCAGTCGCTGATGCAGTGCACCTCGTCGATTACCAGCAGCCCGATGTTCTCGAGCAGGTGCGGCATGACATCGGTGCGGAACTGGATGTTGTTGAGCCGCTCCGGGGAGATCAGGAGAAGGTCAACCGTTCGGGCGGCTATTCGTTCGAATACCTGGTCCCAAACGTCACGGTTAGTCGAGTTGACCGTCTCGGCGCGGATGCCCAATCGATTGGCCATCTCGATCTGGTTACGCATCAGAACCAACAGGGGAGAGACGATGACGGTTGGCCCGGCGCCTCCCTGGCGCAGCATCTTGGTGGCGATGAAGTACACCGCGGATTTGCCCCAGCCGGTGCGTTGCACCACGAGGGCCCGTCCCTCGTCGGCGACGACGACCTCGATCGCTTCCGACTGACCGTCGCGGAACTCTGCGTTCGGATTCGCCGTCAAATCGCGCAGGTGTTGCAGCGCAATGTCATCAAAGCTTGGCATTGGTCCCGAGCCTATTCGGGCGCTGTGACATGATCAGCCACCGCAACGGGTTACGAGCTCGTATCGGGCGTTCGAAAGTCTGCAGGGTCGTCGGCCAACGCCGCAGTGACGGCGGCAGGAAAGACCCTGCTGACGTCGGCCTCGATTCGCAGGGTGATGATGCCGAGTCCGTCGTGGCCGGTTTCTCCGCGATTGATGACAACGTACGGTGCGCCGTGCCGCGCCGCATTCAAGGGGATGTCGGCGGCCGGTGTCACCGAGAGCGTCGATCCGAGTGCGATGGCCAGGTCACACTGTTCGGCCGCAGCGAAGGCGCCGAGGAGGTCGTCGGAGCGCAGGTTCTGGCCGAAGCTGATCGTCGCCGGCTTGAGGAAGCCACCGCACTGACAGATAGGTGGCTGCCCGGTCGCGGCGAAATGTGTGTGGTGGGGATCGGGATCGGTGCGGTCGCCGCAACTCTGGCATTCAATCAAGGCATTGGTGCCGTGGATCTCGATGAGGCGGTCCGGCGAGGTTCCGGCATGTCGATGTAGGCCGTCGACGTTCTGAGTTACCACCATCTCGACCCGGCCGGCCTGCTCGAGGTCCACGATTGCCTTGTGAACGTCATTCGGCCCGGTGTCGCTGAACGCGGCGTGATCCTCGCTTTTCTGCTGCCAGTAGGTCTTGCGAGCAGCCTCCGAGGTCATGAAGTCCTGGTAGTACACCGGTTGACGGGTCTTCCACACTCCCTGCGGTC
>JAAELU010000520.1 GCA_024226255.1 bacterium
CTCTTGCTCTTGAACTTCAGGAGGCGGCAGGCGGTCTCGATGAACTCGAGGTCGCTCTTCTCTAGCTGGACTTTCTGAGGCACCATGACGCGGTCTCCGAATGGGTCCTTATATTGGTACCATGAGAACGGCCCATCGTCAATCGTCCCCCCGAGTAATGTGGTCATGCGCCCGGCCCGTGTTGTTGCCGAATCCGGCCAGGTCCCCGATCGTTGCCGCTGATCGTCGCGTTGTTTCCGCTGATGATGCTGTTGTGGATAGTGGTCCCGGTGAACGGACGGAAGAGGTAGACGCCGCCGCCTCTGCCCGCCGAGTTGCCGCTGATGGTGACGTTGTCAAGCGCAGGAGGTCTCTGATTGGTGAAGAAGAGAGCCCCAGCGCGATCGCCAGCCGTGTTCGCGACGAAGGTGCTGTTGACCACGGAGGCAACGTTGTTGGACCAGATTCCACCGCCGTCGACGAATGCCTCATTGCCCCGGAACACCGAGTTGATGATGACCGGGCGGGGAGAGCCGTTGTCGAGTCTGACCGCACCCCCAGAGCTCGCCTGGTTGTCAACGAATGTGCTCCGATTGACCAAGAGCGTGCCGCTGGACCAATGGAGGACGCCTCCACCGTCCGCGCTGTTGCCGCTAAGTGTGCATTCCTCGATCGCGACCGTGCCGGTGAGCTGGCTGATGGCTCCGCCAAAGTCCACACCGGCGGCGCCGTTGCTGAACGTGGTGTCCTTGAGCGTCAGATCAGAGGAAGGATCGTTGAGGTAGAAGAAGCGGAACGCTGCGGCTCCATCATCACGGGAGACCGTGTGCCCGTCACCTTCGATCACCATCGTGCTCGTGACAGCGGGCAGGCCGTTGCTGCCGTTGCCATCGGCCGTGTTGTCGACCGCATCGAGGATCACATCCAGGCTGCGAACCACAGGTACCCCTGCCGGTCCTGGAGAATCGAGTAGACGACGTCGGAGCCGAGACCGTCGCGGCGGTCGAAATGCCGGAGCTCCGTGCCGTCGAAGCGGCTGGCGCCATGCTCGGTCGCCAGCCAGACGTTGCCCTGCCGGTCCTCGAAGAGGTCGCGGACGACGTTGCCTGCCAGGCCGCCGGCCTGATCGAAGGTGGTGAAGACCTGCCCGTCGAAGCGGCTGGCGCCGCCGCCCGCGGTCCCCGCCCACAGGTAGCCCCGGCGATCCTGGAGCAGCGAATAGACCTGGGACTGCGCCAGTCCGTGCTCCACGGAGTAGACGTCGAAGTGGTGCCTCTGGGCCTGGCAGGAAGCTGCCACCAGGACCGACGCCACCCAGATCGCCGCCCGTGTCACGTTGTGTAGGGCCGGACGAGCCGAAGCGCTTCGCGAGCAGGCCTGTCCCACGGTTCGGAGTCTCATCCCGCAACTGGGAACCAGTCGCGGAGAACCTGCAGTAGCTTCAGGAAGGCCGGATCTGTGCATCTCTTGAAGCTGATCTTTTCCGCAAGCTGGCGGTAGAGGGCTGAGGACCTGGGTTTCCGAACGATGCGAAGGGCCTTCTCTACGGCTTCTTTCGGCCGAGCTGGCTTGACCGCGGCTTCCTGCAGAAATCCGGCCTGCGTCAGCCAGGTCCTCAAGGTCGGGCTCCTACCACGCCAACCCAACACCGTCTCGACATGCGGCGAGTCGCTCCACAACCAGACCTCGAGCTCCGGGTCCAACACCACGGCAGCGGCACGTTCTCCCCAGTCGGGGGCGAGACGTTCCTCCAGGTCCTTTTCCAGGTCTTCGCGGGTTTGCTCGTCGCGCCCCGACCCCTCTCGATCCAGTAGTACCAGCGCGTGACGATGGCGCTCCCTGAATGGGCGTAAGAACTCCTTCGCACGTAGAAAGCAGCCCGGGTCCCGCTCCGGATGCGGGACGACCCGGGAGGATACTTCGCGAGTCCCCAACGCCTGGGGGCGGGAAAGTAGGCCCTTGATGGTGAATTCGATGTTCTTGTCGGCGACCAGGACCATCAGATCCAGGACCGATCGGCTACTCGTCATTGCCCAGCACTCCGGACGCAAAAAGCACGCTCAGATTCGTCTCGCCGCGCCATTCTTTCAATGCCGGATGCTCATCGCCCAGAACGATATCGGTAGCGCCCTCGCGCGTCTTTGCGAAGCAAAGAAGCTGGTCTGGTTTTACCAGGCTCAGGATCACCGGCGAGTGGGTCGCCAGCAGGATCTGTGCACCGTAGACCGAGGACAGTGACTGGAACATGGTCTCCACCGCCCGCGGGTGGATGCCGTTCTCGGGCTCCTCGATCAGGTAGATGCCAGAGAGGTTTGGCAGGTAGGCGGGAAGCGTCAGGGCGAGCAGTCGTAGGGTGCCGTCCGACACCATCCAGGAAGGAATCTCGACGCCGCCGCGATAGCCGAGCATCAGGTAGCGGTGCTTGTCGTCACGTCGTTCGACGGTGCGGATCTTCACCAGGTCCGGCAAGGCGGTCTGAAGATGGGCGACCCAGTCCTGAAGCCGCTCCGGCGCCCTCCGTTCCAGATCCGCCACAACCCACGGCAGATTCGAGCCATCCGGGCGAAAAGCACGTCCTTTGCCCGGCGGGCTGGCTTTGCGGATCAGGAGGCTGTTCAGAACCAGTCGCTGAACGCCGTCTGTCAGCTGGGTCTTGAGCCAGGTGGCTACCGGAAAGTTGGACTCGTCAGCCAGCAGATTGGCCAATGCAGAGCGTCGCGGTCCGAGCTTGAACGAGGGTGCCCATCCCTTGCCCTTCTCCTTGTACGTCTCTGAGTAGAAGTTGTCGTTGCCGTCCGGGACCTTGTTCAGAACCGCGCGGGTGCCCTTGCCTCTTGTCCCGCTCAGGATCCTCTGGGGAGTGGGATTCCCGTTCGGGAAGAACTCCAGCTGACTCGGCGCTCTTGGCGATGCCGTTTTCAGAGTCGCCGTCTCGCCACGAAACTGGATCTCCTGGGTCTCTGCATCCAGTCCTAGCGACGCCTCATAACGGATGGTGTCGAATTCACGGCTATGGAGCTTCTCACACAAATGGTCGGGGATCCGTGCCTCGATGGCTACTTCGAAGGAATCATGCTCTCGGCGCCAGGTCAGGTCCTGAAAACTAGCTGTACGGGCACCAATAGCCTGTTCGATGCCGTCTGAGACCAGATCTCCCAGCAAGGCCACGACATCCAGAAACGTCGTCTTGCCGCTGGCATTGGGCCCGACCAACACATGGAAATCGTCTACCGGCTGCGAGATATGCCGCAGGCAGCGGAAGTTCAGGGTCTCGATCAGAGTGATCATGAGAAGAGGATAACAGTCTGGGTCAGTACCGGAGCGCCTCACTGCAGGGGCGCCGGCGACACCACACCCCGGCCCTGCTCGATCACTATCAGCACTCCGTCCCCCCGGAGGGGGGCCAACGCAGCAACGTCTGTGCCGGGGAGGGTCTCGCTCGACCCGTCGGGCCAGTCGACGGTCAGGCGGTCGACGGCGGTCGCGGCGCCGAGGCCGAAGTGCAGGCGCGGGTCGTGGTGGGAGAGGAAGCTGTCGCTGGAGCGCAGGTAGCGGCTGAGAGTACGGCCGCCGGCCTCGACGGTGACCCTGGCGCCGATGGCGGAGCGGTTGAGGCCGTGGCCGCGGAGCTCGACCTTGAGCCAGCTGCCGGCAGCGCGGGAGTCGTTGCGCAGGACGGTCGGGCCGGCGTCGAAGTTGTTGATCACGACGTCGAGGTCGCCATCGTCGTCGAGGTCGCCGAAGGC
>JAAELU010000521.1 GCA_024226255.1 bacterium
ACGGCGTCTATTACGCGCCGTCGGAATACGACCCCGAGCCGACCCCTTTTACCTGGCGCTTGATTGAGGAGGGGCGGGACAATTTGCTCCTGAATGCGCCGATCGAGTTCGAAGGACCGGTACGTCTCATCCACGGCATGGCCGATCCCGACGTGCCATGGCAACACTCGCTAACAATCGCCGAGGCGTTGTCCTCTAACGACGTCGAGATCACTTTCATCAAGGGTGGTGATCATCGCCTATCGGAAGATCACGATCTAACCCGCATGGTCGCCACGGTCGAAAGCGTGTGTGCTGGACTAGAGAACCAATAGCTATTTCTCTGACCGCTCGGCTTCGAGCAGCGCTCGCAAACCCTCCTTATACGTTGGGTATAAAAGGCGCACACCGAGCTCTTTCTTGATCCGTTCGTTGCGAACGCGCTTGCAATCCCGGTAGAAGCTCCTGGCCATCGACGACAACTCGGCCTCATCGAAGCGGATCAGCGGCGGCGGCTCCAAACCCAACAACCCAGCGGCATAGGCAACGACTTCGGCGGGAGGCGCCGCCAAATCGTCGCACACGTTGTA
>JAAELU010000522.1 GCA_024226255.1 bacterium
CTCGAGCTTGAGACGGGCGACTTCATTGTCGAGCTCCTGCGGCATGACGTACACCTGATTCTCCAAAGTGTCGGACACCTCAAAGAGCCACTCGGCCGAGAGTGCCTGCGCCGAGAACGACATGTCCATTACGTCCGCCGGGTGACCTTCGGCCGCACCGAGGTTCACGAGGCGCCCTTCGGCGACAACCATGAGTCGGCGCCCATCATCCATCAGGTACTCCTGGAGGTTCGGGCGAATCTCACGGCGGGCTTCGGCCATCTCATCGAGCTGTTTGAGATTGAGCTCAACATCGAAGTGCCCGGCATTGGCCATGATGGCGCCGTCCTTCATGACAGCGAAGTGCTCGTCGCGAAAGACGTGAATGTTGCCGGTCGCGGTGAGGAAGACGTCCCCCTCCTTGGCCGCGTCGAGGGAGGACATCACTCGATGTCCGTTCATGGCGGCCGATACCGCTCGCACCGGGTCGATCTCCGTGACGATCACGCTGGCCCCGAGACCTTTCGCCCGCTCGGCGATTCCCCAGCCACAGTCTCCGTAGCCGGCGACGACAACAGTGCGGCCGGCGAACAGGATGTTGGCGGCTCGCAGGATGCCGTCGAGCGACGACTGGCCCGTACCATGGCGGTTGTCGAAGAGGTGCTTCGTGGCGGAGTCATTGACCGCCACCACAGGGAAACGTAGGACTCCGTCCGCGGCCATGGCCCGCAGGCGAATCACCCCGGTAGTGGTCTCCTCGAGAGCACCAACAATGGGCTGGTCGCTGCGCGACTGATGTAGGACCGTCGTCGTGTCGGCCCCGTCGTCGAAGACAATGTGCGGATCGGTATCGAGCACGGAATCGATGTGGCTGTAGAAGGTGTCAGAGTCCTCGCCGCGCACTGCGTAGACCGAGATCCCCTGGTCCACCAGAGCGGCCGCGACGTCGTCTTGGGTCGATAGCGGGTTGGAGGCACAGAGGGTCACCTGCGCTCCCCCGGCCCGCAGTGCCAACATTAGATTCGCCGTCTCCGAGGTGACATGCATCGTGGCGCCGATTCGCTTGTCCGCAAACGGTTGTTCCTTCTCGAAACGACGGCGGATCGTTCCCAGCACGGCCATACGCCGGGCCGCCCACTCAATGCGGCGGTGACCTAGCTCGGCAAGTGCTGGATCTGCAATATCGTTTGGTACGGATTCCACTGGTTCGTCCTCTCAGACTGGGTTGATATCTATTTGATCTATGGCGAAGGCCGCATCGCCGCGGCGAGAGCGTCGGCCACGATCGTGAGGGACGAGTACCGGGCCGCCGCCGATGTTCCCTGGCCAATGACCTCTCCTACGAGGTCCCCGTCGCTCAAATCGCCCACCACCAAGTTCGCGGCACCCTCGCCGTGGAGGTGGACCCAGGCTGCGCCGGCGGTGGGACTGTCATGAAGGTTGTGTATGCCCACACCAGCCGAACCCAAGGAAGCCTCCCAATACTGTGCGGCAAGCCTGCCGACAGCACCGGTCGCGGTGAGAACCAGATCACGATCGCCGATCCCGTCGGCGATGTCGGCTGCCAGGGCGGCGGCAACTGAACCGGGGCCGTCGATCCGAGCCGCGACAGCTTCGGCTTCAGCTTTGTCGCCAGCACTTGCATCAATCTGCGGAGGCAGGTCAACCATCGCTCGCTCGCTACTCATCGAGCGGTGCGGCGGCGTCATCTAGCATCACTGGAATCCCGCCGTCGGCGATTGGATAGGCAATTCGGCAGGCGTCGCACACCAGCGAAGGCGGCTCAGCGCGTTCAGTCAACGAGCCGCCACAGCGGGGGCACTGCATGATCTCGAGAAGCCCTTCCGGCAGAAGCGAGGCCATCTAGTAGCGCTCCAGTATCGAGGTAACAGAGGCAACAATTGCGGCAACATCCTCATCGGTGGGAGCTTCGACATTGAGTCGCAGAACGGGTTCGGTGTTGGAGGCCCGGAGATTCAGCCACCGGTCACCCAAGTCAATCGTGAGGCCGTCCAGCTGGTCCACATTGCCGTGCGCAAACTCCACCTCGACGGCAGCCACCGCGTCGTCTTTGGCGGCAACCTCAAAGTTGACTTCACCAGATTGGGCGTACGGCTCATAAGCCTTGCGGATCTCCGATAGCGGCTTGCCCACCTCCGACATGATCTGCAGCAGGACCAGCGACGCGAGGATGCCGGAGTCGGCCCGGTAGTTGTCCCGGAAGTAGAAATGGGCAGAGTGTTCACCACCGAATACTGCCCCCGTCTCCTTCATCACTTGTTTGATGAACGAGTGTCCAACCCGGGTTCGCACAGCGACTCCCCCGGCTGCCGTGACTGTTTCCGAGACCGCTTTCGAGCAGATCAGATTGTGGACGATGCTGGCGCCGGGCTCGCGCTGTAGGAACCAATTGGCGATCACGGCCGTCGTCGTGCTCCCGGGCAGCGCCACCCCCTGGTCGTCGACAAAGAAGGCTCGATCTGCATCGCCGTCAAATGCAATCCCGAGGTCCGGCTTCTCGACCTCCATGAGCTCCTGCAGGTCGACAAGATTCTCCGGCCGCAGCGGATCGGCCGGGTGATTGGGGAAGGTCCCGTCAGGCTCGAGGTAGAGCCCGATCAGGTCAACCGGGGTACGCTCGAAGACAGTGGGAACGGCGACACCTGCCATCCCATTGCCGCCGTCGGCGACAACTCGCAGCTGTCTGAACTGGTTCACATCGACGATGGAGAACAGGTGGTCAACGTAGCCACTGAGTGCGTCGACCTCGCTGACGACTCCGCGCGCGTCGACCGGAGGAGGCAGGGCCAGGGCGGTTTCCTTGATCTCCGCCAAGCCGGTTTCGATCCCGACCGGAGCGGCGCCGGCGAGGCACAGCTTCATCCCGTTGTATTCCGGAGGGTTGTGCGACGCAGTGATCACGAGGCCCGGCATGTCGGCCGCACCGGAGTAGTAGTAGAGCATGTCGGTGGTGATCTCACCGAGGTACACGACGTCGACACCGCGGCTCACGACCCCCTCGATCACCGCGTCGGAAAGCGGTGGCGACGTCAACCGGCAATCGTGTCCGACAGCGATCGCGGGCGCTTTGGCGAATTCGGCAAACCCAATGCCGATGGCTCGTGCCGCGTCCGGGCTGAGCTGCTGCGGGGAGAGCCCGCGTATGTCGTAGGCCTTGAAAATGGCGTCGAGGTTCATAAGAACGATTCTAAGTGGTGAATAGCGACGAGCCGGTGACGGTACACTCGCCGCGCCATGGCCACGCAACAACTGTCACTCACCCTCGTAATCCCGGTCTACAACGAAGCCGCCTTTCTGCCGGGCGCGCTCGAAACACTCTTTGCTGAGCTGGCCGGAGTCGATGCAGCCGTCGACGTCATCCTGGCCGAGAACGGCTCCACCGACGGCACCGCCGACGTGGGACGTCGGCTTGGCAAGACGTACCCCAATCTGCGAGTAATCGAGTTGCCGGAGCCCGACTACGGCGGCGCCATGCGGGCTGGGTTCCTCGCCGCCGAAGGAGATTGGGTGGTCAACTCCGACATCGATTACTTCTCGGGCCCCTTCATGGCGCGGGTCGTCGAGATCGCTGATGAAGCCGATGTGGTGCTCGCCTCGAAACGTGATCCCGAGTCGGACGACAGGCGGAGCCCGCTACGGCGTTTGGCCACCTGGACCTTCAACCAGGTACTCCGGTTCATGCTCGGCTCAAAAGTCTCCGATACCCACGGAATCAAGGCGCTGCGCCGCGAGGTGATTGCGGATGTAGCCGCAAACGTCATATCTCGCCAAGACTTGTTCGACACCGAACTGGTCATCCGGGCTGAGAAGAAGGGCTGGCGCATCCGCGAGCTACCGATCGTCGTTGAAGAACAGCGGGAGACCAAGTCGAGCCTGTTGACGCGAATCCCCCGCACTCTCAAGGGCGTCTGGAAGATCCGCAAGGCATTGCGGGCAAGTAGCAAATAGCCCGTATCACGTACCCCGACGTTGCGTGATACTTGATACGTAGTCGAAGCAGCCAAGCGCTACTGACTACTGATTGCTCGCTACTTCCACCGGCGCCTCATCAAGGGCACGCCGGAAGACCACGTCGCGATAGCCGGCAAACTTCGGCAGGATTATCAGCCCGGCCGCCGCGATGTAGGCAATCGTGGCGCCGTTGTCGCTGAGGGGTCCCCAGACTGCGTTGGCACCCAGTACGACCGCCTGCGTGATGAACCAGGCGACCCCGTTTATGGCGAAGAACTTGGCGGTTTCACTTCGGGTACCGGTCGCATCATCGAGATCAAACGTCCATTTGCGGTTGAGTACATACGACATCAACGTCGTCACAGCGAAAGCAATCGCGGTCGCCAGAAAGAGCCGCAGATCCCACCCGCTGCTGCGCTTGGCCTCACCCCCCATCACGATCAAGAGGACCCTGAAGAGCGCGATCGAGACGACGGTATTGACGACGCCAATGAGCCCAACCTTGATGACCTGCACGAGCGATTCGCCCGTGGCGAAGCTCTTCAGATACCGCTTCATGTTCCTGACGCCGCCTCAAAGTCGGGTACCGACGCTCCTGAGCGCAGCCGCCGGCGCACCGCGAGAACGATGAGACCAGCGCCGACGACGATTGTCGAGAGCGTCCCCAAATTCTCGGCCCAACTGCGGGCAAACTCAAGCACGACATCTTCCTCTGTCGGTATGACAACCATCAGCGAGGGCGCCGCCCGGTACGGCCCTTCGGCTCCGAGCGCCTCCCAGTTCGGGAAGTAGGAGACCTTGATCAAGTGGGGTACTCCCACCGCGGTCGTCTTGAACGAGATTCGGTGGTCCTCGACAACGATGTTCGACACCTCGCCGCCGCCTGCAATGACATCGCCACCTGGGAAGGGTCCCTCGGTCGAATCGGTGCGCGGCCATGACGATGGAAGCTCTGCACCGTCGGCAACGAGCCACCGGTCCAGATTGTCGACATCGTCGTACCAGGACAGCGCGGCATCGAAGAAATCTCCACCCTCATAGATCGTCGGTTCGATCGTGGCCACGTCCACCGGGCTGGCATCTGGAAGTAGGTAGACCTCGAACGGATCCGTCTGCGACACCAGCCCGAGCCCAAACGCCTTGGCTGCTTCCTTGGCCTCGTCAGTCCAAGCCACGTAGTAGCTCACGTCGTAGAGCGCGAGGTGTGACACAGCTCGTTCGAAGTTCATTGGCCGATAATTGAGGCCCCGCACCGGGTTCGAAGGAGACCGGCTCACCTCCGAGGCATTCAGGAAGTGGAACGGTGTCGTCAGCGAGGATTCGAACAGGAGCCCTTCCATCGAAGGATGCCCCTCGCTCCAGTATGGGAACAGCATCAGGGCCATCGGGGTTCCGTAGCGTCCCAACTCGCTGTTGGCCTCCCACATGACGCGCCCATCCGGCAGCGCATCGACCTCCGTCATCAACGAGGCATATTCGGCAAAGACCTCTTTGCCCTCGTAGCCGCTGTAGTTCCAACGCACCCAGCCCGGCACGTCGTGGATGCTGGCGACCGTGATGATCCATATGAGCACCATTGCCAGGCTGGCGCCGATCGTCAGGTTCTGTGCCCGCTGCGGAACCCACCTTGCCAAGGTCGATACGCCAAGGCCGAGAGCAATGCCGGCGAATATGAACGCCCCCAGGTACCAGTAGGGGAGAAACCGTCCGTTGTAGATCTTCGTGAATGGGAAATCAGGCAGCTGGAGAATCCAATAGGTAGCGGCAGGCAGAATCGTCATGGCCAGCAGGACGGCGATCCGGTCCCGGCGCAACATGCTCCATCCAACACCGATGACAGCCAAAGCGAGGATGGGTATGAACTCATTGGGCATTGGTGTGGCGATGGTGCCCGGAGCGAAGCTGCCTCCGACGAGACCGGTCACGGGGTTCCAGCCCATGTCGGTCGTGGTGTCCTGGAGGAAGCTCAACGCGAAGGGCACTGCCCAGATGGCGGCCAGGCCTAGGCCGAGCAACCAGGAAATCCCTAGGACCTTCCAGCCGCGGCGTCTCAAAAAGAGGGGCAGCGACACGATGACAATGACCATCGTCGTGACGATGTGGCTGAGCGCTGTTGCCGCCAGCAACACTCCCGCCACCGGAGAGATCTTCCCCCCCTTGCGGGTGTCACGAATGACCACCCCCAGATACATCAGCGACAGGCTCAACGACCAGGCGAACGAGAACTCACCGGCCATCGTCGACTTGATGTTGCCCCCGAAGATGCTGAAGCTTTCCATGAACACGTACATGGCGCCGGTTGCTGCAGTGATAGCGGACACCACCCGCGAGTACCCGATACCGCGCGCCAGAATGTAGACACCCAAGGGCATGGAGATCACTCCGAGCGAGGCCGTGATCTTGAAGGCAACTCCGTACGGCAGAAACACGTCGAGGAGAATCGTGAAGAGAGCCGGCAGCGGGAAGTAGAAATACAAAGCAGGGAACCCGGCGTACCAATCATTGCTCCACCCAATGAGCCGCAACGACGGCAGCAAGTCGTCGCGCAGAATCGCCGGAACCAGCACGTGGGCCCCCATGTCGCCGCCGGTCGGGGTGTTCGCCGTGAAGATGGCCGGCCAGCCGAGGTCGATGCTGAAATAGGGGAAGCTGTCCACCTGCTGCACCTGACCGATGAACCCAGCCATGATCAAGGCGATGAGCAGGGTGGGCAGGCCGACACCGATGAGCGCGATGATTTTCGGATGGCGCAGCCCCGCCCGCCTCGACTTCGTCGGAGGTGGCGGCGGCGCAAGCGCGGACGGTGTGTGATCGCTGGGTGCCGACATCAACGAGAGGCTAGCTGCGGTACAGAGTTGTATCCGGCCTCTGGGCCACACAACCTCGGAACCGGAGCGGCCGCGTGCCGAGTCCCGACGCAACTGGTGGTGACGCCGCCAAGCGCGCGCCAACTATCCGATACGATCACCGATCATCCACCCCGAGCCGACTACTGGCGGGGTTTGCGCGCTAGATCGAGCACCACTTCGAGGTCGAGCTTCTTGCCGTCCTGCTTCCACCACCGCGATTCGCATTGGTGACATGAGTTGAAAGTCACTTCTGTTCCATCAGGAAGCGTCAGGTCAATTTCGATGACTGCGTTCGATCCACAGGTCTTGCAGGCAAGCTCCGTGGTCGTCTCGTTTCTTCTGGCCATCAGCAAAGAGTAATACGCGAAATCGATGCTTGGAACCACTTATCCATTTACCGCCTCCGGAAGGTCTTCCAATTTGCCCAAATAGCGAGAGCGCCGTTTGCCCTCTTCCCACCAGTACGCATACCAGTAAGGCCCATGGGGGCAACGGGTACAGGTCGCTTTGCCGCACTTGACGTCCTGCTGGCGCAGCTTGACCTCCGGCGAGGCGCCTGGGAAAGAAATTCCGCGACTTTCGAGCCGCGCCTTGGCAAGAATCAGGAGCCGACGCAGCTCGTGCTCGTCCATTTCGCGGACAGCCTCGAGCACATCCCTATCGATTGGCACTATGCGACGTCGACAGCAGGCATTGCCGGAGAGACAATGTCGGCAACGGGGAAGAGAGTCAACATGGTGGCTCTGGAATCAACCAGGTTCCACCCGACAGGGGCTGTCATTCGCCCCGCATGGCGGTCACACAGGGCATAGCCGCCGTAGCCATCGCTTTCGTCCGGCAACTCGAACATCTCGATTCGGCTCGCCGAATACTCGAAGGTCATCCAAGCGGAAGCCGGGTACGGACAGCGACAACATTTCATGGCGGTGAACGCTAGGCGGCATCGCCAATGTGACCAAGGATTACCGACGGACCTCTCGCAGCGACCGACGAGTCGGAACGCCGGCTGCGAGGTACGTTTGCGCCCCGACCTCATCGATGTGGGCCAACAGAGGGACAGCCTGCACGCCGTACTCTTCCATACGGCCCGGTTCGAGTTCCCAGGTGACTTCACGATAGGTGATTCCAGCCTTCTTGAGGGCGGCGCGGGCCGCGCCGCACTGGTCACAATCAGTGGATGTGAATAGAACGGCGCCGGCCGGTAGCTCGCCCGGCGGAATCGTGAGTGGCGGGTGAGCCGAGTCCTGCCAGGGTCGCGACAGCCGCGATAGAACGAGAGCAACGATCACCACGGCAACAACCACCACGACTCGCAACACAGGATCACTCACGACGTCTCATTGACCAATCGCGACTCCGGCGAATAGCGCGACGTTGCCGGCACTCTGCAAGCTCCAGGACACGGTGATCGGAGACCCGGCATCCACCCGATATCCAGCAACGCCGACGTCTGTCGTGAGCCTCACTCGGCGGAAGGTCTCCGGTTCGAGCCGCACCTTGTCGGCAACGCCCGCCCCCGGCCCGAGCGGTTGTAGCGTGACGGTGACAGCTTCGGTACTGGTGTTCAACAGCCAAATCGAGCTCTCACCGCCGACCGGGGCTCCAGCGCCGGGCAGCAGCCATGCGACTGACGGCTGCGGGGCTCCAACGGTCCCGGCAATGCGACTCTTCGGCTCTTCCTCCGGCGGCTCATCGCCGGATCCCGGGTTCGCCGTCTGGACATCTTCTGCGACGACAGCGGCAGCGACTGCTCCGGTCGCTCTCACCCGAACTCCGACTGCTCCCGACGACTGGTCAGATAGATGGAAGACGGCCGGACGTCCCCCTTCGATCGTCGCTACGAAGGCGTCCGCAACGACCGAAGTTCTCGTGTACAGGTCAACCGCGACATCAACCGCATCCTCGTTGGGATTCCACACCGACAGCCGCGGAGGCATTCCAACAAGAGTCGCAGTCGGGAACTCCCACTCCGTCGAGAGACCCGTTCCGGGCCAGCTGGCTTCGTCCGTGGCACGGCGCTGCACGACTACAGGGATCACAGTGCCTTCGGTCGTGCTGACGGTGATCACCAGGTTGTCGAGGAATGGGATCACGTCATGCAAGTCGATGTCCTCCCACGTCTTGCCGGCCACATCGATCGACTGCAGGTCAGGGAGAGCTTCGCTGCCTAGCTCGCTCGAGGCACGGACTACCACTTTGGCGTTATCAGGAATCGGGTTGAAGAGACGGAGCGTCAATTCGTAGCCGCTACGGGTAGTCAGGCCCGGCAAGTGCCAGAGCTTGGGGACAGAGCCCACGCAGCGATCACCGCTCAACGACTCCTCTCCGCGGACAATCGCAGTCGCCGTCGCCGGCCCATCCGAAAACTCGAGAAATCCGGGAGCATCGCCACGATTGACGATTTCGGCTATGTCCTGGACGACTGCACCGGGGCCGACAACTGAAACCTCCCCAACATCCTCGGGTTCACCAACGCGGGGGTCGGGATGAGTGAATGAGATGTCGACGTCGGGGACGGAAGCTGCACCCACAAATGTGTCACGATTGGCGCCCGCATTGATCCAGGGGCAATACCAAAGGCTCGGCGAGGCGGACGCCTCAGTCTGTGGGGCGATCGGCTCGGAGAAGTCGGGTCCGGCCTCGGCAGCCGGCCGCGGCAGGCTGACGGCGAGTAGTCCGAGAGCGACAACCACTCCTAGTCCGACAACCCGCGACCACAACTGTCCGGTCACCAGCGCCTCCTCAGAATCGCCGAAAGGACCACCAGTCCAAGCCCTCCCCACCAGGCCTGTCTGGCATCCTCCCGGGTCGGGCCGGGTTCAAAGGCAATCGTGCCTGTAGCGCCATCAAGGGTCATCGACCAACTCTCCGGACTGGTATCTTCGCCCCACCCGGGATGGGGATTCTCACGAATCTCAACCTCAGTTGTTGCGGGTCCGGTGTAGCCGGTACCTTCACTCCGCCACGGGCTCCCGTTGGTGGCGATCGCTCGAACGGCTAGGTCCGAATCGACGAGAAACGCCACGCGGCGCAGGCCACTGAGCGGAATCAGGTCAAGCTGGCCCTCGAAGGTGGCACTCAAGGGTGTTTCCTCCGTTTCCACGATCCAACGGATTCCAAATTCGGCAAGTCCCTCCCCGGCGCGGAATGTACCACCGTCGATGACGCTCTCCAGGAAGACTTCGAGTGCCTCATCAGCCGGACCAGGCGAGGGCAATTCGACTTCCCATAGCGCCGGCAAGGGCGCCGATACGACCCTGTAGGCAGCACCTCGAACCCTACGGGAGGTTCCTGGAAGTGACTCGGGAGTTCCCACCAACAGGACACGTGCTGAGGCGTCATCACCGGCAGAGCTCCCCGTGAATCGCAGAGCGGCGGTCAGGTCGTCGGCGGGCAATCCGCCCCGTCCCGGGGCCAGCACCAACATGGAGCTGGCTACCACGACAACTGCCCCAAGGACGCCGAGCGCGATGACAAGACGGCGGGTGCCAACGACAACATCAAACCTTCGTAGAGCTTCGAGAACCGCGCCGACCACAATCGCGGTTCCCAACGCCACAGCCGCCAGCCCAAGCGCCTCGAGATGGCGGCCTCCGCCCTCACCCGCAGTGCGCGCGATGGTGGCTCCGGCTGCGCCAACCAAACCTCCCCACAGCCCGAGCCGCCAGATGCCGTTGGGGGCAGCAACGATGGCCGCAGCTGCGGCAACGAGGGCGGCCACGAGCAATACCCCGCCGGGCTCCCAGAATGCCTCGCCACCGGAGAGGTATTCAGATAGGTCGATAGTTGAAACCCAAGGCCGGAGCAACGGGACCGCCAAAAGGGTACCTATCGAGGCGACCATTACCGCGATCCAGGGGGCTCCGCGACGCACATCTATGAGGGCCGCGATCACAAGCGCCCCGGCCGGTAGGACCAAGAGCTCGGGACTCAGATTGGCCAACAGCCCGATCACCCAACCGGCGGAGATCAGGCGGCCGATTCTGCGCAGCCAAGTCGGTGGCCATGGCGCCACTGCAACCCGCATTGCCCATGGCAGAACGCCAAGTCCAATAAGGGTGGCAACATCGCCAGAACCCGAAATCGTTCGGGCCGCCGGGCCTGCCATGAGGACGGCCCCGGCCAGAATCCCCGGGACCGCGTCAACAGACCAAGTTCGCAGGAGCCGGGTCGTTCCCCAGATGCCGCCGATGAACGCCAGCAGAGCCAGAGAGCCGGCGGCTAGGTCGGCTCGATCGAATAGGAGCTGTTGCCACAATCCGGAGATGCCCAGGAACGGGGGTAGCTGCTCGGTACTCCCGAACCCGGCCGGATTCCAACCTCCGGCATAGGCCGCGACTGAGTCGGCGCCCCGCGCCGGTAGCGGAAGACTGAACCCGCTCGCCGGGAAGCCTGACCACAGCTCACGGGTGGCCGCAAAAGAGTAGAGCGCGGCAGCCAGAGCCACCCCGAACGCGGGGCGGCGGATCTCGCGCGCCAAAGATGCCACGCCGACCCTTTCATCGGTGGGAAAGCGAGCGCGAGCCGCGTCGACCAAATCGACCCACAGCGATTTGAGGACCGCCGAACCGCGCAATTGGTACCGGAACAACTCCGCATCGCCGGCAGCGGAGTTGACCTGGAGAGCGCGTCGGGCGCGAAAGGTCGACGGAAGTTTGACCAGATTCCACAACCAGGCACGGAGCCAAACAAAGAGGGTCCAGCGCCGCACAAATGGTGCGACGATCGCCTCAACCAGGCCGATGAGAAAACGCAGCGGAAGCGCCCACAGCAACGTAACAAAGCTGTACGCCTTGATCATCGCCCGGATCCGACCCGCCTCCTCGCGCCATTGGGCCGGCGCAACGATTTCAGGTACCGCAACCTCGGAACTCGGCACGACGATCACTCGCGCTCCCAATACGCGAGCTCGCTGGCTCAGATCGATTGCGGCCGCTTCGGGAGCCATGTCCGGATCTGGGCCCCCCAGTCCCTTGGCAAGGTCCCGTCGCGCCAGAACGGAGATTCCGGCAACGGCCGCCACGTCGCGCACAACGTCGTACTGGCCGGCATCGAGTTCGCCGTCGTCGAGGCCGACGTAGGGCACGTCAAAGACGTCGGTGGCGATTCCGACAGAGACAAGTCGCTCCATCTGCGCCAGCTCGAGAATCTTCGAACCGGCCACACCGGCTCCGGCTCGATCTGCCTCGAAGACCAACGCGTAGAGAGCATCGGGACGCGGCACAGCGCCACCGGTGAGCATCCAAATGTGGGTCACAACCGGATCGAGACTCTGCAGTAGCGACTGGACCGTCCTCTCCCAGGGGATTCCAAGCGCGGTGGCGGCAGTCTCGGCACCGTCGCCGACCACGTAGATCGCGGCCGGCTCGTACGCCTGGGCCACCACGGCTTCTAGCGTGTGGTCGAGCGGTGTCGCTCCATCAGCGATGATGGCGACGACCGCGATTGATGAAGGACCTGGAGAACGAGAGGACATAGGTGCGCATTTTGGAGGCGTCTGCGAATTACCGCAATCTTCGCACGGTGCTCCTCTCCGGAGGCGTTGGTGGAGCACGCATGGCGCGGGGCCTGGCGGCGACGGTAAATCCGGCCGAGCTGACCGTAGTGGTCAATGTCGGCGACGATTCGACGATCTACGGAGCCCACGTGGCTGCTGATCTCGACACCGTCTCCTATACGTTGGCCGGTATCAACGGACCCCAGGGGTGGGGCATTGCCGAGGACACCCACGTCGTGATGGGGCACCTGGCCGCGGCAGGAATCGACACAACTTTCCAGCTCGGCGATCGTGACCTCGCCTTCTGCCTAGCGCGCACCGCATTCCTAGACGAGGGCGGCGCCCTGAGCGATTACACCAGAGAAGCGACCAAACGGCTCGGCATAGAGAGCACCATCCTGCCCGCCACCGATGATCCCGTCCGCACCAAGATCACGACCGTCGAGGGTCAGGTCCTCGACTTCCAGGACTACTTTGTGATTCGACGCCACACCGATGAGGTTGCCGGCCTCGAATACCAGGGCGTGACCCGAGCCAGCCCGGCTCCGGGTGTTCTGGCGGCAATCGACGCCGCCGAGGTTGTCGTGATCGCGCCATCAAATCCCCCACTCTCTATCTGGCCGACCCTCGCTTTGCCCAACATCACGGCGGCGCTGCGCGACAAGGAACGGGTCGTTGCCGTATCTCCGCTCATTGACGGTCGCGCCATCAAGGGACCGCTGGTTTCTGTGATGCAAGGCCTCGGGATGGAACCGACCAACGCCGGCATCGTGGCGGCATACGGCGGATTGCTGTCGCACCTGGTCATCGATGAGTCAGATGCAGCCGAGCAAGAGAAGCTCGCCCAACTCGGCGTAGAAGTGATCGTGACAGATACTCGCATCGCGAATCCTGATGCATCAACACGCCTGGCGAACGAAGTACTGGACGCGGTGGGACAGAAGTGAGGAGTTGCCAGTTGCCAGTTACCCGTTACCAGTTACCAGTTACCAGTTACCAGTTACCAGTTGCCAGTTGCCAGTTACCAGTTACCAGTTACCAGCGAAGACCTACCGCGGTCCTACCTCATGCCTCTTGCCTCACTCCTCTTCCTGACATCTGACATCTGACATCTGGCTTCTGGCTTCCTGTCCCCTAGATTCATCTTGGCATCAGCCCGTGGAGTCATAGATGGCCAATCCAATCGAGATCCTTCCTGTCGAGGGAATCGGCGAAGTCGTGCCGGGTGACGATGTTGCCGAGCTGCTGTGGGACACAATCGCGGCCGGCCCATATGTGCTCCAGGACGGCGACATCTTGGTGATCACCCACAAGATCGTGTCGAAAGCCGAAGGCCGGATCATTGAGGTCGCCAGTGATGAGGAGTACCGGGCGGTGATCGAGAGCGAGGCTGCCGCAATCATTCGCAGACGGGGCGACCTCGTGATTGCCCAGACCAAACACGGTTTCATCTGTGCCAACGCCGGAGTCGATCGCTCGAACATCGACGGCGATCGAGTCGTCCTGTTGCCCGAACGGCCCGACCGATCTGCCGCAACCATAAGGACCCGGCTCGAAGCCGCCAGTGGGGCCACCCTCGCGGTGATCATTTCAGACACGTTTGGTCGCCCTTGGCGACGCGGCCTCACCGATGTCGCTATCGGAGTGGCCGGCATGGCCCCTATCGAGGACCTGCGCGGCACGACGGACATGCACGGCCGGATGCTCGAGGTGAGTGAGATAGCCATTGTCGATGAGGTCGCCGGCGCGGCTGATCTCGCCATGGGTAAAAGCACCGGAATCCCTGCCGCCATCGTGAGGGGAATGGCGTGGACCTCTAGCCCAGGGAGAGCCGGCGACCTCGTGCGCCCGGCTTCGGAAGACATGTTCCGCTGATGCCGGAGCTCCCGGAGATCGCGGCGTACATCACCGCTCTGGGGCCCCGCGTCGTCGACAAGCCCTTGACGGGATTGAGGGTCGCCTCGTTCTCATTGCTCAAGACTTACGACCCGCCCATTGAGGCCGCCATTGGCAAGAAAGTCAGCTCGCTCTCGCGGATCGGCAAGCGAATCGTGTTCAGTCTCGAAGACAGTTTCCATTTGGTGGTCCACCTGATGGTGGCGGGACGTTTCCACTGGCACCCACCGGCCAAACCAATTCCGAAGAAGTACGGCCTGGCGGCCTTTGATTTTCCCGAAGGGACGTTGTTGCTCACCGAGGCAGGAACCAAACGTCGCGCCTCGCTTCACCTCGTGGTTGGCGATTCCGCGCTGGCTGATCTCGACCCCGGTGGCATCGAGATTGCCGAAGCATCTATCAATGAGTTCAAGGCCGCCCTACAAGCCGAGAGGCACACGCTGAAACGAGCCCTGAGCGACGCCCGGTTCATCTCAGGTATCGGCGGAGCCTTCGCCGACGAGATTCTGCACGCCGCTCGGCTGAGCCCGCTACAGATGAACACCAACCTCAGTGACGACGAAATCGAACGTCTTCTGGCAGCGGCTAACGAAGTGATAGACCACTGGACGGAGATACGGGTCACCGAAACCGGCGATGGTTTTCCAGAGAAGGTCACCGCATTCCATCCTCAAATGGCAGTTCACGGCAAATACGGCGAACCGTGTCCCGTGTGCGGGGCACCCGTGCAGCGCATTGTCTATTCATCTCGCGAGACCAATTACTGCGCTTCGTGCCAGACCGATGGCCGAGTCCTGGCGGATCGTTCACTCAGCCGGCTACTCAAAGATGATTGGCCGTCGAATATCGATGAGCTGTAGAACGAGCTACCAGTTGCCAGTTATCAGTTACCAGATACTCGATGGGGCCTTGCTGGTAACTGGTAACTGGCAACTCATAACTCCTCCTCCTCATTCCTGTCTCCTCCAAGATCAACTCGCTCAATCGCCTGGCCTTTCACGCCGATCACGAGGGTCTGGATGCGCGTAACAGGGGGCTACAATTCCTTGGCTGCCGGGTCAGGAAACCGGCACTATCGCCGGGGGGAAAACCATCCCCAATTCGTATGAATCGCAATGGGCAGAGGAGACAGATAGATGACACCGCGAGCATTGATTTCCGGGATAACCGGACAGGATGGCTCGTACCTTGCTGAGCTTCTGCTCGACAAGGGATACGAGGTGCACGGAATCGTGCGCCGATCGTCAACATTTGGCACGGAGCGGATCGACCATCTCTATGTAGATGCACACGAGTCCGACGCCAAGATGTTCCTCCACTACGGCGATCTCAGCGATGGGAATGCCCTCACCCGGCTTCTCACCGACATCCGACCGACTGAGGTGTACAACCTCGGCGCCCAATCCCATGTCGCGGTGTCGTTCCAGAACCCGGTATACACGGCAGATGTCACCGCCCTCGGAACGCTTCGACTGCTCGAGGCAATTCGAATGGTTGATCCGTCGATCAAGTTCTATCAGGCTTCGTCATCAGAGATGTTTGGCGAGGTTCACGAGATTCCACAGACCGAGAAGACGAGGTTTCATCCGCGTAGCCCATATGGAGTCGCCAAGGTCTACTCGTTTTGGCAGGTCGTCAACCACCGCGAGTCATACGGAATGTATTCGTGCAACGGCATCTTGTTCAACCACGAATCGCCCCGCCGCGGCGAGACTTTTGTGACTCGCAAGATCACACGGGCGGTCACACGTATCGCTCTGGACCTGCAGCGCAAGCTGTACCTGGGGAACCTCGACGCCGAGCGGGACTGGGGCTTCGCCGGCGACTATGTCGAGGCCATGTGGCTGATGCTCCAACAGGATTCTCCACAGGACTTCGTGATTTCGATGAACGAACGGCACTCGGTGCGCGAGTTCGCCGAGCTCGCATTCTCCAAGATGGATCTGGACTGGGAGAAGTACGTCGAGATCGATCCCCGCTATTTCCGCCCCGCCGAGGTCGAGCTGCTGCAGGGCGACTCGAAGAAGGCCCGCACGGAGCTCGGATGGGATCCCAAGGTTTCGTTCGATGAACTGGTCGACATGATGCTCGAGTCGGACATGGAGCTTGCCAAGCAGGAACGGGCGCTGGTCGATGCAGGGCTCAAGACCATCGAATGGCGCAAGGGCGAAAACGCATGACGGATCTTGCCGGCAAGCGAGTGCTCCTCACCGGCGGCGCCGGGTTCCTGGGACGGGTAGTCGCCCAAGAGCTGCGCGACCGTGAGGTGGGCAAAATCATCGTCCCCCGCAGTGCCGAATACGACCTCACCGAACAGGACGCGGTGCGGGACTTGTACAACGAGACGAACCCTGAAGTAGTCATTCACCTGGCGGCCGAGGTCGGGGGCATTGGCGCCAACCGCGAAAACCCGGGCCGCTATTTCTTCGCCAACATGGCAATGGGGCTTCACGTCATCGAGGAGGCCCGCGCCCACAAGATCGAAAAGATCGTCCAGGTGGGCACCGTGTGTGCATATCCCAAGTTCGCCACCGTGCCGTTCCGTGAGGACGACCTGTGGAGCGGATATCCCGAAGAGACCAACGCACCGTACGGGATTGCCAAAAAGAGCCTTCTGGTAATGCTCCAGGCGTACCGCGAGCAGTACGACCCCAACGGGATCTACTTGCTTCCGGTCAACCTGTACGGCCCTGGAGACAATTTCGACCTCGAGAGCAGCCACGTGATTCCTGCGCTCATCCGCAAATTCGTGACCGCGCGCGACAACGACAACCCGGAGATCGTGGCCTGGGGCACCGGCTCTGCCAGCCGCGAATTCCTCTATGTCGACGATGCGGCCCGCGCCATCGTCATGGCTACCGCCCGCTACGACGGCGCCGGCCCGGTGAATATCGGAACGAGCCACGAGATCACAATCAAGGAGCTCGTGGAACTCATCGGCCGGCTTACCGGATACAGCGGGAACATCCGCTGGGACACAACGAAGCCGGACGGACAACCGCGGCGCAAGCTCGACACCTCGCGTGCCCTCGAGCTTTTTGGCTTCGATGCTGAGATAACTCTCGAAGAGGGACTCAAGCACACCATCGAATGGTGGGAAGCCAATCAGGATGGCTGAGGAGACGAACGGGTTCCCGCCTAAACAGGACGTGGTCGGAACGGGTATCTCGCTGATGAGCTTCGATCAACTCGCCCCGGCATTCGAGTCCCGTCCCTCGGATCGAGCGACGGTTGTCACCATTACCAACGTCCACGCAGTCATGTCGGCACGCCGCGACACCGAGCTCAGAGCCGCGCTCGACATCGCCGACATCACGACACCCGATGGCATGCCCATCGCTTGGGCGCTGCGATCGATGGGCAATCCGGATCAAGAACGATTGTACGGAGCCAAAGTCACGGCGACGGCACTCGAAGCCGGCCTCACGAGAGGCTGGCGCCACTACTTCTACGGGTCAACTGACGAAACTCTCGTAGCGCTCCAGAATGAACTCAGGGTGACGTATCCCGGCATCGAGATCGCCGGAGCGATGTCTCCGCCATTTCGGGCCCTCACGTCCGAAGAGGACGACGAGATCGCCGCCGAGATCATGGACACCAAGCCCGACTTTGTCTGGGTTGGCCTGGGAATGCCCAAGCAGGAGAAATGGATGGCCGCCAACCGGCTGCGCTATCCCGGGGTCGTAATCGTGGGAATCGGCGCCGCGTTTGACTTCATCGCAGGCACCAAGGCAGAGGCTCCGTCGTGGATGCAGCGATCCGGCCTCGAGTGGCTTTTTCGCCTGGCGTCAGAGCCCCGTCGCTTGTGGCGGCGCTACATCTTCAACAATCCCGGATATCTGCTGTTGTGGGGCAAGCAGCTCCTCGGCTGGAAGCTGCGCAAGCGCCGTTCCTGAAACCGACTCGCCGGATCATCCGTGAGTACGGAAGTACTCCACCGTTGCGGCCAGACCATCACCGAGCGAAGTCCACGGCTCCCAACCCAAGAGGGTCTTGGCCGCGCTCGGATCCAGGACCGACCGGTCGAGATCCCCTGCCTTGGCGTCGGCGTAGTTCGGGTCCACATCGCCGCCGGTTAGGTCCCTGAGAATCGCGTAGAGCTCGTTGACGGATGTCTCGACTCCGGTGCCGATATTGACAAATGTGGCACCACCGGTGGCCGCCGCTCGGATATTGGCGTCGGCGACGTCACTGACGAAGACGTAGTCGCGGCGAGCGCTGCCGTCTCCAAAGATCGTCGGGGCCTTGCCCTCGAGGAGCATGCGACTGAAGATCGCCACAACACCGGCCTCACCATGCGGATCCTGGGCAGGGCCGTAGACATTGGAATAACCGAGCGACACGAAGTCGAGGTCATGCGCAGCCTTGAAGTACTGCAGATAGTCGTCGATGACCTTCTTCGACACGCCATACGGAGATTCTGGATGGCGCGGCGTCGACTCGGGAGTAGGGAAGATGTCCACGTCTCCATATGTGGCGCCGCCGGAGGAGGCAAACACGAAGCGCTCGACGCCGGCTTGCACCGCACTCTGAAGAACGTTGACCGTGCCGACGACGTTGATGGCCGCGTCGTACACCGGATCAACCACAGACTTGCGTACATCGATCTGAGCGGCGTGATGGAATACGATCTCGGGAGCGAACGCCGCCATAGTGTCGCCCAGTTCATCGGCGCGAATGTCCATCTGGTGGAAGTTGACTCCACCTGCAGCCCGGGCATCGGTCAGCCTTTCGAGCTTTCCAGAGCTGAGATCGTCAATCACCAGAACCTCGGCGCCTTCGTCCACCAGACGATTCACGAGGTTGGAGCCAATGAAGCCTGCGCCTCCCGTGACTACGGCTCTACCTATCACTTCTTCACCAATCCATTTCGGTTGATCCGGCCCCTAAAGGTATCAGAAGTCAGAAATCAGAAATCAGAAGCTAGAAAACGGGGGCTGACCTGGCAGACCGTTCCTTGGGAGCTGCCATGGGTGAGCGCCGAGCTGCTTGCTGAGTACTGAGTGCTGGCTACTGCTCGCTCTCTCGTGCAATACACTCACTACGCGAGCGAGACCTGCCGAAGAATTCGCCCAACCCAAAACCGAGGAGAACCAATTGGATCAGCCGATCGCGGTCATCGGAACCGGCTATGTCGGGGGTGTCGTGGCCGGCGCACTGGCATACTTGGGCCACGACGTCGTCGCAGTTGAGCGCGATCCGGAAAAATTGGCGGTATTTCAGGCCGGTGGGGTGCCTGTGCACGAGTCGGGCCTCGAGGAGCTCATGGCGATCGCCCACGAAGCGGATCGCATTCGTTTTGTTGCCGAGGTCAAAGAGATCGGCAACGTTGACATAGTCTTTCTGTGTGTTGGCACGCCGCAAGACCGCGACGGCGATGCCGACCTAACCGCTATCCGCCAGGCGGCTGCCAACCTGGGCGAGGTCGTTTCCGGGCGGACGATCGTCGTCACCAAGTCCACGGTCCCGATCGGAACGAACTTCCGCGTCCAACTCGATGTCGAGAAGGCCATGGCAGCAACTGGCCGCGAGGGTTCGATTGCGGTCGTGTCCAACCCCGAGTTCCTCCGCACCGGGACTGCGGTTGGTGACTTCCTCCATCCCGATCGAGTGGTGCTCGGCTCCGACGACGAAGCCGCCATGGCGACCATCGTCGACCTGTATCAGCCAATCCTGCGACAAGAGCTGCCTCCTGGAGATCCGACGGGCTTGCCTAACTCGAGTGCCCACCTGGTGACGACCGACCTCGTTTCCGCCGAACTGATCAAATATGCAGCCAACTCGTTCCTCGCCGTGAAGATCAGCTACATCAACGAGATGGCTCAGATCTGTGAACTCGTCGGCGCCGACATCGAAACGATCTCGACGGCCCTCGGCCTCGACCACAGAATCTCGCCACTATTTCTGCGGCCCGGGCTCGGCTACGGAGGATCATGCCTTGGGAAGGATCTCGCTTCGCTGACCCTGACGGCTAGAGAGTTGGGCTACTCGGCACCTCTACTCGAAGCGACCCGCACGGTGAATGAACTGCAACGCGGCGAAGTGGTGCGTCGGTTGCGCCGACATCTCGGCGACGCCACGAGCGCCAAGGTTGCTCTGCTCGGTCTAGCCTTCAAGCCCGGCACCGACGATGTCCGCGATGCCCCGGCCCTGCACATCGCTCAGACCCTTCACGACGCCGGCCTCGAAGTGGTCGCCTACGACCCCGTTGTCCGCGAGCTGCCGGCAAACGTCGGCATCGATCCAACAACAACCACAGTTGCCGCCAGCATCGAAGAAGCCGTCACGGGAGCCGACGCCGTCGCGTTGATAACCGAATGGCCCGAGTTCACCGAGATCGACTGGCCGGCAATCGAACGTCTCATGCGCGGCAACCTCGTCATTGACGGCCGCAACGCTCTCGACCCCGACACAGTCCGCGCCGCCGGACTCACCTACGAAGGAATCGGTCGGCCATACCCGTAGAGGGTTTCGCTCGAATCAGGATTCGAGCGAGTTTCTCGCCACCGACCTGCGGTCGTTAGCCCGAATCTGTGCCGCCTCCCGGCGGCGCTCTTTTTCGAAATCGACCGCGCGTGTCCAAAGACGCTACGGCCGCAAGGCCGCATCTCTAAAACTGGAGCGCCGCCGAAGGGGGTGCGAAGCAACTCGAGCAAATCCTGATTTGCTCGAAACCCCTAGTAGGCACCTTTGCCGGATAGAACGGCAGGGACTGTCTTGACGAGGATCTTGGCATCGAGCCCTGATGACCAGGTGTCGATGTACTCGAGATCGAGATCGATCCAGGTTTCGAAGTCGAGGTCAGCTCGGCCACTCACTTGCCAGATGCAGGTGATGCCGGGCTTGACGGTCAGACGCCGATGGGCTCGTTGGTCGTAGGCGGCAACCTCCTCGGGGAGGTGCGGTCGCGGACCGACAAGCGACATCTTGCCGGACAGGACGTGGGCCAACTGAGGAAGCTCGTCTATGGATAACTTCCGGATGACCTTGCCGACCTTCGTGATCCGCGGGTCGTTGCGGATCTTGAAAATCGGGCCGTCCTTCTCGTTGAGTTCTTGAAGCTTCGGCTTCTCGTAGACCGCGGTAGTCCGCATCGAACGGAACTTGACGAAGTCGAACATCTCGCCGTTCTTCCCAACCCGAGGCTGCTTGAAGAAAACAGGCCCCCGCGAGGTCAGCTTGATGGCGAGCGCCACCGCCGTAAACAGTGGCGCCAGCAACACGAGAGCCGTTGCGGCGACGACGATGTCGGTCGCTCGCTTCAACCCCAGCTGGAACCGCGGCGCAACGGCAAGCCCCTGAAGGACCGGCCGATCGATCTCGACGATCGGCTCCGCAGTGCGCAGGTCGATGACCGTCGCGGTGTGATCGTCAGTGTCGATATTGTCGACGACATCGTGACCGGCCTGCGCAGCGCGATCGACGTCTTGGAATTCCTTTGTTGACCGATCCCCATTGATGCGATTCACATCAACAGATGACTCGGCTCCCCGTACATCGGCAGCCAATGCCTTCCCCTGTCTAGCCCGTCCAACGTCAACCCCTACCAGAATCGACGGTTGCTCGCCCTGCCCCGGCTCCCCTGAGGTAGCCCTTGGGCGTGTCAACAACCCGAATGATACAGCCCAACACGCTCTGCGCGCAAGGTTCAACGTACTGCTTCCAGCAATAGCTAGTTACTTGGCGTAGCCACCTCGAATACGGAGGGTGCTGGGCACGCGCGACTTGACCAGCTAATCTTGAGCCACTAGAAACAACGTTACGTGTCGCGGCTGCGCGCGCTGGATGAGGAGCGCGGCACGGGCGGAACGTTGATCGCCGGGGATCAACAACTGACAACTGAGTCGAGAGCATCTCTGCTTTCCAACTGGTGGGCGTCGCAGCCCTTTGCCCGCCAGAAGTGCCGGATTTCGCCAATTCCGGGGTCTGCAGAGTTAACGAAACAAAATGCTCAAGAACACTCTAAGTCACCCCGATCAACACTCACAGGAGTCGAATGTGCGACCATGTCGCGCCCCTCGGCGCCAGTTCGACCACCACGTCGAAGTGAGGAGCGACAGGTGGCTCGAGCGCATGCTGACCGGTGACTTTGTCGCCGGGCGCAGGAGAGTGTTGAACAATCGAAGGGGTTCAAGTTGTACCGGACGACAGGGTCTATAACCGCATCGTTCTTTTCAAGATCGCGCACCGCAAGATGGCGCGTCGTAATGGCATCGTTGGCGATGGTTGCATCCGTGCTGACCGTCGCACTCGCGTTCCCCGCGGACGCGGCTGACAACCGAGACGGATATCTCACGCTCAACGGTGGCGACTATCTAGTCGCGGACACCTTTGCCAACGGCGTCGGTGACTTGGATGTCATCTTCTACGCCGCTGCCGACGACTGGTCGGCCAACGGCCTCCAGGCCATCGTTGCCCACTGGCCTGGCGCCACGGCAAACCAGGCTATGCGGGTGCAATTCACCAGTGCCGGTCATTTGCAGTTGGTCGTAAAGGACAGTGCGGGCAAGGGCCACTCGTTCAGCGCGTGGGCCACCGACATGAGCCTCGTCAACGGCCGCGGCTACTGGTTCCGCACCCGATTCGACGCCTCGTCGCCGGCCGGGTCGACCACGAAGTTCTACGTCTCGAGCGACCCCATCACCAAAACTCCAACCGATGTCACCTGGGGGAACACGGTGCGAACCTCTACCGACAATCAAGCGATCACGCTGCGCAACAATACTGGCCGGTGGACGATCGGTGCAGCCGAGGGCGGTAGCGGTTCACGTTTCAAGGGCGATCTCGGATACGTTGGCGTTTGGCGCAATGGCTGGTCGACCACCAACGGCACTCGGATCGTGAATATGAACTTCCGAATTGCCGACCAGGCCTCCAATGGATACGCCACCTGGACCGAGTCCTCGCACACGTGGACGGTCAAGGGCAACGGATGGACCTACAGCGAGCCCACCGGGAACAACCCACCACCATCCAACGGCAACTACATGAACCTCAATGGCAGCGCGGGCACCTATCTCACGACGCCGTCGACCAGCAACGGCTCGTCCAACATGGAATTCCAGTTCTACGTCGCCCCCGACGACTACACCAATGGGACTCAGACCATCCTGGCTCGCTGGCCGGGAGCCGAGGACAAGAGCAAGATCCGCGTGCAGTTTGCACCGTCGGGCCTTCTCCAGGTCCTGATCAAAGATGTTTCGGGTGGAGCCAGTTGGGTCTTCAACGGTCTCAAGGCGAGCGCTCTCGGATTAGCCAACGGCGAAGGACAGTGGTTCCGAGTCCGCGTCGATGTCAATGACGGCTCCGGTTCGAGAGCAGTCTTCTGGAGCTCAGATGCTCCGGCTTCGGCCAACCCCGCTTCGATTGGCTGGGGCTCAGCGGACAACGTCAGCAAGAAGACCAGTGTCCTCAACCCGCGCAACAATACGGGCAAGTGGGAGATTGGTTCCTACAACTCCGGCGCAGACGGACGCCTGAAGGGCGACGTCCACTATGTGGCTCTCTGGCGGAGCGGCTACGCCACGAGCGGCACCAAGGTTCTGGATCTCGATCTGCGAGATTCGGCAAAGGCAGCCGACGCCAATGAGGCTTGGTCTGTCTGGCTCGACTCGGTCGGCAACACGTGGACAGCGCGGGGTAACGGCTGGACGTACGTCACCGACGACACGCCGCCACCTCCCCCACCGCCACCGACCAACACGAAGCCGACAGCCAAGACAGACCACTTCACTGTGACCGAAGGGCAGACCCTGGTCATCACGAGGTCGAGTTTGCTGGCGAATGACACCGATCCCGAGAACGACGCGTTGTCCGTCAAGTCGGTTTCATCACCATCATCGATGGGTCGAGCCGTCACCGCGAATGGCACCAAGTGGAACTACACCGCAGGCTCCAACGCCGGCGGCGCCGTCGACACCATCACGTACACAATTGAGGACACCGCCGGCAACACGGACAACGGCCAGATCAAGGTCACAATCGAAAACGACGGTGGCGGCGATCCGACCGGATACGACGTGATCATCAACCCCGGCGACAACATCGCCTCGATTGTGGCCGGCAAGCCGAACGGAACGAGCTTCTACATCAAGGCGGGCAAGTACCGCCTCCAGCAGATCCAACCGAAGCACGGCATGACATTCGTCGGCCAGAACGGTGCGGTTCTCTCTGGTGCCAAGAAGTTGACTTCCTTCGGTCAGTCCGGTGGGCTCTGGTATGCCGATGGACAGACCCAGGGAACCGGCGGCATCTCGCAGGGCTCCGAGTACGGCTGGTGTGGCACGTCTGGCAACAACGCCTGCGTCTTCCCCGAGCAGCTGATCATCAACAACGTTCAGCAGGAGCAGGTGGACACCAAGGGTGAAGTTGGAGCAGGCGAGTTCTACTTCGACTACAGCGCCAATCGGATCTGGTTCAAGACCAGTCCGACTGGCAAGACCGTCGAGACATCAGTCACTCGCTACGCCTTCTGGGGCAACGCCGACAACGTGACAATCCAGAATCTCGTCATCGAGAAGTACGCCAATCCGGGCCCGCATGGTGCGATCAACCCGAGAATGGGACGTATCGGCTCGCCGGCGGACGACTGGACGATCAAGAACAACACGATCCGTTACAACAACGGGTATGCGATCTTGCTCGAAGACGGCCTTGACATCATCGGCAACAACATCCATCACAATGGCCACATGGGGATCGCCGGCAACGGCAGCAACATCCTCATCAAGAACAACGAGATCGCCTACAGCTGCTTGCACGACTACAACTGCTGGCCGGGTCTCGGGGCCCTCAAGCTGGTCGATGTGCACAACACGACCGTCAAGGGCAACTACGTCCACCACAACTACACCCACGCGCTGCACTCCGACGAGTTGTGCACCAACCTGGTGTTCGAAGACAACATCGTCACCGACAACGAGGGTGCCGGGCTGAGCCAGGAGATCTCGGCCGGTGCGGTCATTCGGAACAACGTGTTCGAACGGAACGGATTCAAGCCGGACGGAGGCCGCGTCGCCGGCATCATCATCCTCAACTCGAGGGATGTCGAAGTAGTCGGCAACACCCTGCGGGACAATGCCGACGGCATCATCCTGCGCCAGGATCAGCGGACTAACCGAATGAAGCTGACCGATGTTTGGGTGCACAACAACACCGTCCACATGAACGGTGTCGCCCGAACCGGGATCACGCTGACAGGCGGGGTGACCGATACGAGTTACTACACGTCGCGCAACAACCGGTTCGACTACAACACGTACACGTTCGACTATTCGAGCCAATGGCACAAGCCGTTCTTCTGGATCGGCGGCCAAGCCTCGGAGCAGACGTGGAAGGCTGCCGGCATGGGAGCCCACAGCAACTACTCCTACATCTAGGAGCCAGTGAGTCCATCAAGCAGATGAGGGGCGGCCCAGTCGGGTCGCCCCTCTCTTGGTGGTCGGCAGAAGCCCGCCGGGCCCAATCGAGACAGATGCCGAGCAACCGATCTCACCTACACTTACCGACCGCCCGCCGTTCGAAAGGCCCCGCGTGCGCATTTTCCAAGTTACGACGCAGTACCGCGAGGCTGGCGGTGAGGACTCCGTGGTCGCCGCAGAAACCGAACTGCTGCGCGCCGCCGGCCACGAGGTGATCGAGTGGCGCAACGCCAATCCCGCAGGCGGGGCGGCCGCGGCAAAGGCACTCCTTCAGTCCCCATGGAACCGCAAAGCCGCTGCCGAGGTTGCCAGCGCCGCCAAGGCCGCACAACCCGACGTCGTCCATGTTCACAACACTTGGTACGCCACGTCGCCGGCCGCATTCCCTGCAATCAATGAAGCCGTCGACGCTCCCATCGTCATGACGCTCCACAACTATCGATTGGCCTGTGCCAACGGCGTGTTCTTGAGAGATGGTGCACCGTGTGAACTGTGCGTCGGCAATGGGCCGTGGCGCGCGGTGCGCTACGGGTGTTACCGAGAATCCCGCCCCGCCTCGGTGTTCGCCGCCGCCACCATCTCGGTCAATCGACGGCGCGGCTCGTGGCGCGACAATGTCGACCGCTACCTGGCGCTCACGGAGTTCGCCAAAGGACGGCTCGTGGCATCCGGACTCGACGAGAGCCGGATCCGTATCAAACCCAACTTCGTGCCCGACCCGGGCAACAGGGAGGCACCGCCAAGCGCTTCTTCGCAACTACTCGTGGTGGGTCGAATCGTCGACGGCAAGGGAATCGTCACCCTGGCAGATGCCTGGCAACAAGCACCGCCGCCCGGCCTCGAGCTGGTGGCGATGGGCGACGGCCCGCTGCTGGACGAGCTACGGGCTCGCGACATCGCAGGCATGACGTTTGCCGGCCGCGTTGACCACGATGAGGTGATCCGCCAGATGAGCCGCTCTCGTGCACTGATCTTCCCGTCCAAGTACTACGAGGCAATGCCCATGACCCTCGTCGAAGCGTTTGCAGCCGGTCTCCCGGTGCTCGGCTCAGCACGGGGGGCCATGACCGAGATGCTGGCCCCGCTTGGTGACGACTGGTCGGTACCGGCCGGCGACGCCAACGCATGGTCACAGGCCCTGCAACGGCTGGCCAACGATGGCTGGGTGGACGAGGCCGGTCGAGTCGGACGCGGCCTCTGGGAGGACCTGTATGGCCCTCAGGCGGCGCTGCGCAACCTCGAAGCGGCATACACCTTCAACGTCTAGCTACCGCCCTACTGCGTCTGGCGGGCGGCGCATTGGGGGCGTAGAGACTCGCCGACTGCTGATTGGGGCGCAGTCCCATTGAATCTGCCAGCGCCACAATGAGCGCAAACATCATGAGGTTGGTGTTGAACCAGGCCCCGAAGCCGAGGCCCACGAAGTTCTGCAAGGTCAACGGAATGATCAGGATTGTGAATGGGACATCGATCTTGCGCCTTAGGTGGCGGAAGGACCACGTCAGGGTGCGCAGTACGGCAAACATGAAGGGAAGAAACCCGAGCAGGCCGACCCCGACCAGCGATTCGATGAACCCATTGTGCAAGTGCGTCACAAAGTCCAAGTCAACCGAACGCAAGGCGACAAAACGACCCCCGACGCCAAAGCCGTACCCGGTGAGAGGTTGTTTCTGCCACGCCTCGATTCCGGCGGTCCACAGGTTGGTGCGACCCGTCAATGTGACTAGCGAACCGGTCACTTGGTTGCGAGAAACGATTCCCCAGAGCGTCTCCCAATTGACGATGGTGAACAGAGAAACGGCCGGAGCGATGAGGAACAGGAACAACGTCCGCCGGTACATCACGAACAGTAGCGACATCGACACGAGCCAGATGATGACGCCCTGCCGGCCTGAGCTGAGCACCGTCGAAATGGACCCCATCACCATGAGCGCCAGCCAATGCATCTTCGGTTCCCCGCGTTTGGCGGTAAAAACGTGCGCCAAGGCGAACGCGGCCAACATTGCCCCTACGGCCGAGAACCCATTGGGACCGCCGAATGGCGCCACCATTGTCTCGTTGAAAAAGAAGCCGGGCCTCGACAGTGTCACCGCGAAGACGCTGGGGACCAAGATGAACCCGGAGATCGCCACAGCAATCAGGAACCCCTCCAGGTACAGCACAAACTGAAGGGACCGGCGGGCCGCATCAATGCTGTCACGTCGGGTGGCAATGACGTAGCCGAGGCCGAAGGCAACGCCGATCTCGAGCACTTTGCCCGCAGTGTTGAGCAGAAACACCGACCAGAGAACCGAGAGTCCGGCGACGGCGAAGTAGGCGCCTAGGGCGAATACCCCCCACAGCTTGCGCCGAACCACAACCGCCAACCGGGCCTGTGGCAGGAATAGCGGCAAGATGACGACCAGGGCCGCCACCGCGAGGGCACCACGGGCGATCGTCTCGATGACGAACGGATTGTTGAGGGAGTCCTCGGCTCCGGTACGGGTCGCCCGGGAGTGGAACGCCAGCAGCAGCAGAACCATGGCGGTGTGCTCGCGGCCAAGTCCTGCGCTGAGCCGCCGCAATCGTGTGGCCCAGCCCATACGCGTGATGCCGACGGCGATCACCCAGAGGGCTCCCGTCCAAATCAGGCCGACCATGGTCGTTGGCTCCTAGTTAGGGCTCTCTACAGGAAAGATACTGAAAACTGCGTTCAGATCGTGGTCCTCGAGCACGATTCGCTTCACCAGCTTCCTCTCCTTGAGGTCGTAGCGGGCAATGTGCGTCGGCATACTCTTGCGGAATCCGTCCTTGACCCACGCCACATTCTCGCGAAGTGCCGTGGGGCGAAGTCGGGAGAACCCGACCCAGGCACCGTCGTCATCGGGCAGTATTCCCCGACACCAGCCGAGCTGGGGCTCACCATCCTCGAGTGAGCTCAGGTCGAGCCGATCCTCGATCTCGAGTGTCTTGGAATTGGCAACAACGATGTGGCCACTCACGGCGGTGAAGTAGACATGGTCGCCATACGGCACACCGTCGTGCACCCGCTCGACGTTGATGTCGATCCGGCGATCGGGATTCTCGAGCGAGACGGCATCCTTCTGCTTGAAACGGGTACCCCACACCTCGCCATCGATTTCGAACACATGATTCGGGTGCGACTCGTACGGCTTGGTACTCGACACCTTGCGGTAATCCATCTCCGGATCGAAGTTCTCCCACGGATCACGACCGACCGTGTTCCACTCGCGAATGACCGTACCTTCGTAGTCCATTTCCAGAATCTGATCGAGGCCCGTGTTGACGACGAGCAGTGTGTTGCGCTCGGTTGGCCGCACGTGATGGACGTCATGGAAACGCGGGAGGCTGATGTAGTGCTTGACTGCCAGCTCCGGATAGCTGTAGATGATGACCTCGGTCTGGGTCGTCAGGTACAAGAGATCGTTGGCGAAGGTGCCCTGCTTGAAGAGAATCGCCGGCTCTTCATCGGCAACGGCATCGGGCGGAGATTCGTAGGACAGCTCGACGTTTACGGCGTCGGTGTCTGTGTCCACTGTGAGCAGGTGACCTCGAACGTATTTGTACCACTGTGCCGTTCCGGCCCGCAGAGAGCGCGGTCGCCGCTGCTGGCCGCCGGTTACTAGCAGTTTCATCTTTGCACCTTCCAAGTTATTCATCTACTCACGATTCATCCGCAAGATCCCTACCGGCTTGTGGGGTTTGAGCTCGGGCAGCGTAATGCGTCCCCCAAAGACATTGGTTGACCCAAGTGCCGCCCGTTCTGCCCTACCAGCGCGGACGCCCCGAGATTATATGACGCCCCCCGGCTGAGCGGCAATGGCCTATTCGGCCACCACCAGAGGGACTAACCCCTCAGGGCCGGGCCACAAACGGCTCATATCCAGAGTTCAAGATGAGATCGCCCGTCACCTTCGTGAAGTGATCCTCGACCTCCGGCGTGAAGTGGTTCTTCCAATCGCCGACCACACCCTTGCGCAAATGGTCCTGCTTGTCCTCTTCGCCTTTGCGGCGACCTCCGCTCAGGTTCTCGAAACTGTGATCAGCCACGAGGTTGACGAGGACCTTTTCGGGCAGGCGAATGTCACAATGTTTGAAAATCTCGCCAAAGGTCTCCACTCCGTTGGGACCGTTGAGATCTTCGTAGCGGAATATCCGCTCCTTGTCCGTTAGCGCACCCGGCTCGAACCAAGATCCCACCGCGTCGAAAAGACCGAAATCTGCCAGCCAATCGATGGCGTACTTGAGCCCCTCCGGCTGCGGCAGGTCGCCCAATACCTCTCGGGTTTCGAGTACCCGTCCCATCGGTCGATGCGAATAGCGCGCCGAGAAGTACCAAGACACGACGACGTCACGGGGGTCGCGGACAACAAATATCCCGCGGTACTCCCCCGGCTTGACCGACTGTCTATAGCTGTCGAGATCGCTGTAGATGGGGGTGACGGCCGTGCTCTCGGGCATTATCGAGGGAAGTACCCGCTCAGGAATCCGCCGCGAGTCGATCCCGTTCGGCATAAACGACTCATAGTGATGGGCCCGCAAGCCTGAATACTTGTAGACCCGCCAATCCTGCATGACATTGCGGATCCATTGGCTACCGCTCTTGTGGACGGTGCAGTGGTAAATGTTGCGCACCGGGGTGCGATAGCTTGGACGAACCAGCTTTGAGCGGCTCTGCATCGCCAGGTACTTGAGTTTTCGCTTAACCTTGGGCACCGAGAGCCCAGCCAGACGCTGCGTGAACTTCTTCAACATTGTTTATTCGCGCTCCGATTAGAACCTTATGGCGGTGCCGTCCAGCGACGATACCGCCCCTAGCGTTGACGCCTCCGTGTATGACGACGTGGTGGCGCAACTGGCTGATGAATATCCAGGAACCGACAGCGAGCCGTCGACCGCGCTGCTCTCACGAGCAGTAGCGTCACCGGCAGTTTAACTACCCATGAAGACATCACATTCAACCGAGAGCAGCCCGACAGAATGAACCTGCGCCGCGCCCTGTCCGCCGGGATGATTGACTCGGGTTTCGCGTCGCTGGCCACGTTCGCCCTCAATCTATATGCAATTGGGCGCTGGGGCGGCTCGAACCCTGACCTCCTTGGGATGTACTTCCTCTTTGCGACCGCCTTCTTCATGGCATCGGCGATTCCCTATCAGCTGCTGTTCCTACCGGCCGAGAGAGAATCATTGTCGCTGCCGGCCGCGAGCCGACTCAGCCTGATGAATCGAGTCCTCGTTCTGGGCTTGCCAACCTCAGTGCTCAGCGCCTCACTAGTCGGGCTGGCGGCAATCGTCGGCCTCGTCAAGGACTTCACGCTGGCCGAGCTGACGCCGTTTCTGATCACAGCTGCCGTAGCGGCGGTCTTCTCTCCAATGCAGAACTACTCCCGGCGTCTGCTGCACCTGGCGGGCAAGAGCTGGTCGGCGGCGGCCGTGTCAGTCGTTCAATTCGCGACTGCGCTGGCGGCCCTCTTTGGATTGCTGGCTCTCGGTGTGGCGCCGCGGTGGCTGCCGCTCGGAGCGCTCGCGCTGGCCAACATCGTCTCGCTGACCGTCGGACTCGCAATCAGCCGGTCGGCGGTACAGCGCATGTCCCCAGCCGATTCAGAAGTCGCCGCGACCGTGCAGGAAACGCTTACGTTCGGTTCGCTATCGCTATCGGGACGTTGGCTGGTCACCACCAGCCTGCTCTCGACCGGTACCAACTTTGCGGTAGAGAGCATCATCACGCTGTTGGCCGGACCGGTGGCTCTGGGCTTTGCCGGTTCCGCCAAGACCGTCGCTCAGCCGGTCCTGGTGTTGGCCAGCGGCTTGCGGTCGGTGCTCGGTCCCAAGTCGATGGAAGCCGCCGCGGCCCGCGACCGGACTGCTGCCCGCCACCACGCTCGCACGTTCTACAACCTGACGGCGGCCGCAGTCATCGGCTACAGCGCCTTTGCCGGATTCGCCTGGGCGCTGAACCCGCTTTCGGCGCTGGTCGACAACGCATACACGATCCCGGGCCTGGTGGTCATGAGCATCTTTGCGGCTGGGCTCAACGCGGCCGCCTTCCCCGGTCGAACCGAGTTGATCGGCGCCAACCGCGAGACGGTGCTCCTCCAAACCGAGATGGTCGCCAACTCACTGCAACTGACGGTGGCCACCGTGTTCGCCGCGCTTGCCGGAGCCGCTACGAACTTCGGGATCTTCGCCCGGCCGGTCGCGTTCGCCATACTTGGTGGGTCTCGGTTGGTCGTTTACAAACGGGCGCTTGATCGCCTCTACTCTTCTCGCTCCGAGAAGAGTAGAACGGAAACTAAGCCAGCATGAGCCGATACAAGAACTTCCCTCCGGGCTGGGAGAACATCAAGGTGCCGCTCGACTCGAAGGCGGCAACGCTGGCCGGAATGGGGACATACGCCCCGTGCCTGCCCAAAGGGATTTGGGGTCAGCGCGTGCTCTGGGCATTGGTGCGCATCGGCGGATCGAGGGCCCTGCCGGGCAAATCGTTCGAGTGGACCCCGCCACTGGCCGCCGATGATTGGCAGTCGCTCAACAAGGCGATGGTGGAGGCGGTTGGGCCGTTCGATTCGCATACCGTCTACGAACGCCGCCGTGGTCGCGCCGGCTTGTTGATGCTGCTGATGCGCGAGAGTCGACCGGTGGGCTTCCTCAAGGCCAGACACGGCGCTGCGGACGAGATCGCCCGCGAACGTCTCGCCCTAGAGGCGCTCGAAGCAACTCCGCCCCATAGCTTCCGGGTTCCCCGAGTCCTCGGCGCCGGCGCCGTCGCCGACTGGCACTTCGTCGTCACGACGGCAATGCCATCGGGCATTCACTCCATGCTGCATACCGCGCCACCCGTCGCAATCCACGAGGAGATCGAGGCAGCGCTCGCGGTTCTCCCTAAGGACGAGGACACTCCGGACCACTGGCGCCCCTACCACGGTGACTTCACCCCGTGGAACCTGCGCCGCTTCAAAACAGGACATCCGTGGTTGTTCGATTGGGAAGAGTCCGGATGGGCGCCTCCCGGAGCCGATGCCGTGTTCTATCGGGCCAGCGCCTACGCCATCGGGAGGCAGGTTGACGACAGGCCATTCGAGGATGACGAAGCAAGCGACTTCTGGCGGCAATGGGTGGCGGAACGCAGCGCCGCCAACGCGGCCGCCGGACTAGAGGAACGCCCCCTCGATAGAGGCCTCGCCGAAGTCTTCCGCAAGGCCACGTGAGTAGTCCGTTTGTTGTGCTTAAACGGCCCCTGCAATGGCCTCTGAGCACAACAAACCGGGTCGAGTCCCCTAGCTCTCGAGAGCCCCGTCATGGCGCTGTTCGACGTTGCGGCGGTGTCGCGACCACGCCAGCTTTCCCCGATAGGACAAGAGCTTCCACAGATACGGGCCCTTCGCCTCCGGGTGCAGATAGGCGATCATCTCTGGCGGAGGGAAGACAAGCCGGCTCCACCAGCGAAGCGCCTCGCGCCGGCGACCCTTCATGGTGAATGGGATCCAATAGTGAGTCCGCACCTTGCGGCTCATTCCGGCTTTGCCAAGCAATCTCGACTCTTCCGGCCATAACCGCCGCCATAACGTCGACGACTGTGCCGGATCGAAGGGAATCTCCAAATCAAGCGCCTCTCCGACCACACGGAGTCCTTGATTGAGGTGAACTCCCAGTCCGGCGTCCCGCGCAAACGACTGCAACCAGTCCCAATCGACCCCGGCGTCCACAATCCGGGCTACGTCGACAAAGCCCTGCAACTCGGAGAACCGATCCTTCTCGAGGTGAATCACGGCTTGAAGCAGCGACGTCTCCTTGTCGAGCACACGGCACTCGATACCGCCGAGGTCTTGGACTTCAGTGCGCTCCCACAGCTCACCAACTCGGGGCAGCGGCACCCCGACCTTTATCGGATCGGTATGGACGTCGACCCAGATCCCGTCATGATCGACGTCGAATCCCTGGAGGAGGCGCGCTCCGAACAACCGCTGGGCAGCGCCTGCAAGGGCATGGCTCGGCTGGAAGAGCTGGATGATTTCGTCGAGCCGATCATGTGATGCCGGGTCGAGGAACAAGTCGATATCGGCGGCCGGTCGCGTCCCGGGTTCTGGATACCACCGCGACTCCGTCGCCACGCCCTTGAATACTGCGGCCGCCATGCCGTGGCTTCCGAGTGCATGAAGCACACTCGTAATGATCGCCTTCAGACGAATGGACTGTGCCGCCACTTGTAGTTTGTGGGCTGCCAGCACCTGCTTGGCGGCGGCGTCGAGCCCAAAGTCAGCCTTTGTTGTAGCCCACAGTGCCAGACCCGCCATTCGGTGTTCAACCGCCGATTCGACAAATGCCTCGGATTCCGCGACCGGCCGCACCGTTCTCCCGGCCGCGATGTCGTATAGAGATGGGTGAGGGCGCGCCACTGTCTGATCTCCGCTTCCTATTGGTGATGAGCTTATCGGTCAGCATTTCGCTCAACTGTCGCCCGGAGAGTTTCGATTACACAAGGGGCGCCCAATAACGCTCATTTGGCGGAACGTGATATCTTCCGCCCCGCGCCTGCGGTC
>JAAELU010000523.1 GCA_024226255.1 bacterium
CCCGGCGTGTCATACGTACCGACGTGCATTGGGTTCGTGGGATCCTCGATGTCGATCACCACAAGGCCAGAGTCTCCGGCTGCCACGAACGCATAGTCACCCGATATCGCGACATCAAAGGAGGTGGACCAGGGCTCGTACCAGTAGCCGATGCTCGCGGGCACTACGGGCGTGGCGACCTCGATGGCTCGCAGTCCGTAAGCGCCATCGGCGACATACGCAAATCTGCCGGAAACACTAACGCCCTGCGCCGCCCCAGACGTGTCGCAGGAGTTGATCAGAACGGGAGTTGTCGGATCCTCGATGTCGATCACCCGCAGGCCGCTCGCACCGTCTGCCACGTACGCGCGGTTGCCGGCCACCTCCACGCCCCTGGCATCAGAGAGCGCGTTATAGCTGCCGGCGAATGTGATAGACGCGGGGTCACTGATGTCGAGGATCAGCAGTTGGTCTGATTTGGTCACGAAGGCATAATTGCCCGCGACATCCAACCCAGTGGAGACGCCGCCTCCTGTGTACGTGCCGATCAGCGTAGGACTCCACCCCGCGCCGGGGTTGCTGACATCTACAACCCAGAGATTTTTTTCCTCACTCGCGACAAAAGCCAGATCACCAGCCAGCACGACATCTACCGCGGCCATACTGAGAGTTCCCATCAACGCGGGTGCGGGTTCCGGGGTGAGGTTGGCGAGGTCGAACACCATCAAGCCCAGATTCCCATCGGCAACATACGCGTAATCGCCTGCCGCCGTCACAGCGTTGGCGTTCGGTGTGGCGTAGCTGCCCCAGAGAGAAGGGTTCGTGGGATCGG
>JAAELU010000524.1 GCA_024226255.1 bacterium
GGCATTCCCTTGCGTCGTAGCCAACGCTTCAACTCCTTGCGGTCAGATGTCGACAGTCGAAAAGTCGGTTGTGTCACCATGCATGAAGTAAATCACAACAGGAATGAAATGTAAAGTTATTTCACGCACAGGACACTAGTGAGGAAGGCTGCCAAGCGAGCCGGTCTCAAGAATGAGGGCACGCATCTCCTAAGACACACGTACTGCTCGGCGCTCGCCATGCGAGGAGTGCCTGTTCTGGTCATACAGCAACTGGCTGGGCACACGGACCTCCGGACTACCGAGGGGTACATGCATCTCAGCCGAGGAGCACGCGAATCGGCAGTAAGACTCCTCGAAACGCCCTTCCCCGATACGAGCCGGGGAGAAATACGGGAGACGCCTTCCGGCGAATCCTGTAAAGGACGGGTCTAAGGAACTTAGGTGGTGGAGGCGGCGGGAATCGAACCCGCGTCCCCCGGAACGCGACCTCAGTCCATCGCCTCGGCCTTCGACCAGGCGCGGATCCGCTCGATCTCGTCGACCTCGATCCCCAGTGACCCCAGGAACTCCCGGTGTCCATCCGGGGACAACCGCTCGAACTCGACGTGCCAGCGGCGCATGCCGTCCTCGTCGAGCCCCGTCGCCTCGAGGATTGCGATCCAACTTTGTTTGTCCAGGGGCATCGCACCGGGGACCGCTCCGTCAGGCATCAAGGTCGCGATGAGTCTCTGCTGGCGCTTGAGGTCGAGGATCTCCTCGTCGAGTCGTCGGAGCCGTGTCTCGAGCACCTCGCCGAGCTTGCTCTCGCCGGAGTCGAGCAGTTGGGTGATCTTGGCCAACGGAATGCCGGCGCGCCGATAGACGTCGATCCGCGCCATGCGCTCGAGGTCCGGCTCGGTGTAAAGCCGGTAGTTGGCTGCGCTACGAGCCGAGGGGCGTAACAGACCGATAGAGTCGTAGTACAGCAGGGTGCTGCGGGACAGGCCGAATCGACCGGCGACCTGGCTGATCGTGTACATCGGCTAGCCCTCGGAGCTTTCCCTCATCCTCGCTCCGCAGTCCTTGCAGAACCGCGAGGTGATCAGGTGTTCCTCGCTCATGCACTCCGGGCAGCAACGGGTGGAGATCTTGCGGCCCACCGCCGTCTCGACGATCTCGGCGGTGACGATGCCGGTGGGGACGGCGATCACGCTGTAGCCCAGGATCATCACCAGCGCCGCGAGCGTCTTGCCCGCGAGGGTGGCGGGGGTGATGTCGCCGTAACCCACCGTGGTCATGGTGACGATGGCCCAGTAGACGCCGACCGGGATGCTGGTGAAACCGCTTTCCTCTCCCTCGATCAAGTACATTGCCGAGCCGAGGATCGTGA
>JAAELU010000525.1 GCA_024226255.1 bacterium
ACCCTGGTGTTCCCGAGGAACGAGAAGTAGCGGTAGATCCCGGGTTCGAAGTCAGCCATGTCGACCTCGAAGGTATCCCCGGTATTCAGTGGAGGGCTCTCGAACTCTCCGTTGCGGCTCTGGATGACGTATTCCCGCTCTGCGGTGTCGGCATGAACCCAACGGACGATTGAGCCCTCAGTCAGATCCACGTCGAGGTTGGACGGCCGGAACGAACCGTTTGAGATCGTGACGAGAACGACACCCTCGGGCGGGGGCTCGGTCGTCGTGGTTGTCGTGGCAGCCGGCAGATCCGCGCGAGAGGGGCCACTGGCGCACGATGCTGCAGCCAGGGCAACAACGGCGACAACGATCAGCCAACGAACGCGCAAGGAGCCTCCTATCCGACGATTCGGGCAGTCTAAGTGATTCGCGACCGTCCCGCCCGATTCAATCGAGTGGCGGGAACGCCTCGCCCTGATCCGGCTCCCAATAGCCGACACGGCGCCACGTTTCTCCATCGGGTTCGAGCGTGATCACAGAAGCATGTGTCGGTTTGCCGTCGTGATACCGGAAGCCGGCGGTTGCCGGCAGCTGGCCCGTTAGGTGGAGGTAGCCGGCGTGAACAGTGTCTTGGTGGCTAACAAAGACCAGCTCGCCGCTTGCGATGGATTCAGCCATGGCGTTGACAGTCCGCGCCAACCTGGCGCCGCACTCCTGGATGGTCTCGGCCCCGAGGTCTAGTTCCAGCGGAGTCTCCAGATACTCAGTGAGCTCGCCCGGAAAGACCGTGTCGAGATCCTCCCAGCGAACCCCGGCCCATCTGACTCCGCCCTCCCACTCGGTGAGCCCACCTTCAATCGTGATGGCCGTCCCGTGCTTGTCGGCTATTGCCGCCGCCGTCTGGCGCGCCCGCAGCAGCGGCGAGGACACCACCCGAGACACATCATGGTCGGCGAGGCGAAGCCCAGTCGCTGTCGCCTGAGCCTGTCCGAGGCGCGACAACCCATATCCGGGTAGGTCGGCATACACGACATGGTGGGGATTCTCCACCTCACCGTGGCGAACGAGGTGGACTTTGGTAGCAGGCACGTCGGGAATTGTAGGACGGGTACCGTTCAGGTATGGAGCCGTACTCGACACCGTTTGCCCACCTCGACATGGATGCCTTCTACGTCGAGGTCGAGCGACGCGACGATGAGAGTCTCATTGGTGTCCCTGTGATCGTTGGTGGCCTTGGACCACGTGGTGTGGTCGCCGCCGCCTCCTATGAGGCTCGCAATCACGGTGTGCGGTCCGCCATGCCCATTGTCGAAGCGCGGCGCCGGTTGCCGCGAGCTCGGTACCTCCCGCCGGATATGTCCAAGTACAGCGTGGCATCGCGAGAGGTGTTTGCGATTCTCGATGAGTTCACTCCGACGGTAGAGCCGCTCTCTGTTGATGAGGCGTTTCTGGATCTGTCTGGATTGCGCCGTCACTACTCGACGGCGCGTGAAGTTGCGCTCGCCATGCGCCAGAGGATCCGCGATGACCTGGCGCTGCCCGCCTCAGTGGGTCTTGCCGCAGTGAAGTTTCTCGCCAAAATGGCAAGCAAGGAAGCCAAACCCGACGGAGTCTTCGTTGTGGAAGCCGGCGCCGAGCGAGACTTCCTCGGCCCAATGGGGGTGTCCGAGTTGTGGGGCGTCGGGCAGGCGACATTGGCGTCGTTGGCTGGTCTGGGGATCGAGACGGTCGGCCAACTGGCGGATGCCCCCGAGGACCTGCTGCGGCGTCGTCTCGGGGTTGCGTCGGCGGCTCACCTGACCGCTCTTGCCAATGGTCGCGATCCGCGGACCGTCGA
>JAAELU010000526.1 GCA_024226255.1 bacterium
CAGTAGTCAGTAGTCAGTAGTCAGTATCGGCTGCGCCTTCAAACAGCGGGGCATCGGAGGGTCTGATCGCTGGTTACTGGAGCGAGGCCTCCGAGCGATACGTCCTTGACTACGTCGGTGTAATTTGTGTCACAGCCGACAACTACACTCGCCGACGTTGCTGGCTCGGCGGAGGACACATTGGCTATCGACAAACTGATCGTGCGTGGAGCGCGTGCGCACAACCTCAAGAATGTTGATCTGGAGTTGCCGCGCGACAAGCTCATCGTCTTTACCGGGCTGTCCGGATCAGGCAAGTCATCGCTGGCGTTCGACACGATCTATGCCGAAGGACAGCGAAGGTATGTGGAGAGTCTGTCTGCGTACGCCCGACAGTTCCTGGGCCAGATGGATAAGCCCGATGTCGACTTCATCGAAGGCCTGTCCCCGGCGATCTCCATCGATCAGAAGACGGCGAGCCGCAACCCACGCTCGACGGTCGGCACGGTCACCGAGATCCATGACTATCTCCGTCTTCTGTTCGCTCGCATAGGAGTTCCTCACTGTCCCAACGACGGCTCAGCCGTTGCACGGCAGACCCCGCAACAGATCGTCGATCAGATCCTCGACCTGGAGGAAGGCACTCGATTCCAGGTGTTGGCACCGGTGGTGCGGGGCCGCAAGGGTGAGTACGACGTGATGCTCAAGGAGCTGGCCCGTGATGGCTTCTCCCGTGCTCGGATCGACGGGGAGGTCAGAGACCTCACCGAGGACATCAAGCTCGACAGGTACTACCAGCACACGATCGAGGTCGTGGTAGACCGGCTCGTCCGCAAGGAAGGCATCGACCAACGATTGACGGAGTCGCTCGAGACTGCACTCGGCCTTGCCGAGGGGGTGGCCGTCGTTGACATCATCGACGGCCCGGCGTTGACGTTCTCTCAGCACTTCGCGTGTTCCCAATGCGGTCACTCGTTCGAAGAGCTGCAGCCGCGGAACTTTTCGTTCAACAGCCCGTACGGAGCGTGTCTCGACTGCAACGGGCTCGGCACCCGGTTCCAGGTGGACGCTTCGCTCGTCGTTCCGCAACCCGACAAGACGCTGGAGGAGGGGGCAATTGCGCCGTGGGCGGGACGGCATCGTATGACGTATTACCAGCGCCTGATTGAATCGGTTGCCGGAGAAGAGGGGATCGCACTGGACGTTCCTTGGAACATGCTGAGCAAACAGCACCGGCAGACCCTTCTCAACGGCACCGGCGAACGGCCGTTCACCGTCACCTACACGAATCGTTTCGGCCGCAAACGTCGCTACCAGGCCGCCTACGAGGGCGCCATCCCGTGGCTCAAGCGACGCTACAAGGATGCAGACAGCGAATCGGCTCGTGACGGCTATCAGCAGTACATGAGAGAGGTTCCCTGTGACACTTGCCAGGGTGGCCGGCTCAATCCCGTGTCGCTGGCCGTACGCGTTGCCGAGGTTGGGATCGCTGAGGTCTCCGCCTTGCCGCTTCGCGCTGCCAGGTCCTACTTCGACTCTCTCGAACTGTCTGATCGAGACGCCACCATTGCTGATCCGATCGTCAAGGAGATCGGCGAGCGTCTGGCCTTCCTCATCGATGTGGGCCTCGACTACCTGTCCCTGATGCGGCCCGCGGCAACTCTCGCCGGCGGGGAGGCGCAGCGCATCCGGCTGGCCACCCAAATTGGATCGGGACTGGTCGGAGTGCTCTACATACTCGATGAACCGTCGATCGGCCTTCACCAAAGGGATAATCGGCGCCTCATCGAAACGCTGATACGACTGCGCGATCTAGGCAACACTCTCGTTGTTGTGGAACACGACGAAGAGACGATTCGGGTCGCCGATCATGTGGTCGATATTGGTCCCGGCGCCGGCGAGCACGGCGGAGAGATTGTCGTCTCAGGCGATCTGGCCACCTTGCTCGAGACCGCGGATTCTCTTACGGGCGACTACTTGGCGGGACGTCGCAGCATTGGTGTGCCTGAGATGCGCCGGGAAGGCAGCGGAGATTCGATCAAGGTGGTCGGCGCAGCCGAGAACAACCTCAAGAACATCGACGTGACATTCCCGCTGGGAACGTTCACCGCGGTGACGGGTGTATCGGGTAGCGGCAAGTCGTCGCTCGTTCAACAGATCCTCTCCAAGGCACTCCATCAAGAGCTCCACGGGGCTCGCTCGTTGCCGGGGAGGCACCGTCGCCTGACCGGGTTGCAGAACATCGACAAGGTCATCAACATCGATCAGTCACCCATTGGTCGCACCCCTCGTTCCAATCCGGCCACCTACACCAAGGTGTTCGATCGAATCCGCGAGTTGTTCGCATCAACTCAGGACGCCCGGATGCGGGGCTACAAGCCGGGACGCTTCTCGTTCAATGTGGCCGGTGGTCGCTGTGAGACCTGCAAGGGCGACGGCACCATCCGAATCGAGATGCACTTCCTGCCCGATGTCTACGTGCCCTGTGAGACCTGTAAGGGGCTTCGCTACAACCGCGACACTCTGGCTGTTCGATTCAAGGGCCGTTCGATTGCCGATGTACTCGACATGTCCATAGAGGAAGCTCTCACCTTCTTCGAGAATCAGCCGAGGATTGCTCGTGTCCTGCAGACGATCTTTGACGTTGGCTTGGGTTACGTGAAGCTCGGCCAGCCGGCACCGACACTGTCTGGCGGTGAAGCGCAGCGGGTGAAATTGTCCTCCGAGCTCGGGAAACGATCAACCGGCAGCACTCTCTACATCCTCGATGAGCCGACAACTGGTCTACATTTTGAAGACATCCGGAAACTACTTGGCGTGCTCCAACGACTTGTCGACAATGGCAACAGCGTGTTGGTGATTGAACACAATCTCGACGTCGTCAAGTCAGCCGACTGGATCGTCGATCTCGGGCCCGAGGGCGGCGATGAAGGTGGTCGAATCGTCGCCGAAGGGACTCCTGAGGACGTGGCGGCGGTCTCTGAGTCGTATACCGGCAAGTTCCTGAGAGAGATGCTGTAGCACAGCCTCCGTATTGGGTATCCGGCGCGACTCCCCACACGGCAAACTCTGGGCCGACTCAGCGGGGGCACGCGGGGACGATACAAAGGGACGGCAATCTCATCGGTTTGCACAGGCGCGGCAGCCGTTCACCGATAGTGTGGAGTGACATTGGACACCAAGGTCGCATCCTCTCGAACTGATCCACCCGATTCGTGGCGCTGGCGGGCCTATCCCGTCGCCTTGCTGGTGGGTCTCGGCGTCGCGCTCGTCGTGATGGCTGTGGCCGCCAACAACAGCGATGCACCGGCAGCAACGGTTGGCGGCGACTTTCCGGCCTTTTACGGCGCCGCGCTGATCGCAGCGGACGGTGATTGGGACAACCTCTATGACTTCGATCGCCAGGTAGAGGCGCAGGCGGAACTTCAGGAGAGTGCCGACTCAGCGCGCTACTTCGCCTACCCACCGCAGGTGGCCTTGGCGCATGCGCCGTTGGCTGCCCTTGATTACGGAATGGCCTACCTCGTGTACACGGCCGCGATGTTGGCATTGTTGGTCGGCGCTGTCTGGCTGGCAGAGCCGATGTTGCCGTGGCTGGAGGGCCGACGATGGCTGGCAACGGTCATAGCGCTCACGTTCTGGCCGATGTTGCGAGCTGTGACCGGTGGATCGAATACCGCAATCACCGTTTTTGTGATCGTGGCAGCCTGGCGGCTAATCGGAGAAGATCGGCACCTTCTGGCCGGGTTGGTGTTGTCGTTGCTTTTGGCGAAGCCTCAGTTGGCCATTCCTCTTGTCGGACTCATGCTGGTCATTGGGCTGTATCGAGTTGTCGGCGGCGTCGCGATCGGAGCCGTCGGCTTCTATCTCTCCGGCGTACCGCTCGGCGGATGGTCGTGGCCCTACGAATGGTGGGATACGGCGACAACCTTTGGCGGCATCGACAGTGAAGTCAACGGATTCAGCTCGGTCTCATGGCTCGGGTTTCTCGAGAACGCTCTTGGCGTCGGAGATGTGATCGCAGTCAGCATCGGTTGGCTCCTGGCCGGGCTGACGAGTTTGGGCCTCGTCTGGATCTGGCGTCGCTACGCCGCCCAGCACGGCGCCGTCAGCTCGCTGGGCACGCTGCTGGCCGTGGCCATGCCCGGGATACTGTTGCTGTCACCTCACGCGCTGTCCCACGACACCGCGGTCATTCTGTTGACGCTCGCGGTTCTGCACAGTGTTGATGAGTTTCCCCGATGGTTCATCGGGGTGGTGTGGGCGTTGGCGCTTTCGCAGCAGTGGATAAGATCGATCGGTTTCAGCCCCGGGTTCTTCCTATTGCTTCTGGTGGGTTGGTGGACCTTGACCCGACTCGTGTTCGCTTCCGATGGCGTTGGGCGATCAGACGCACCCGTTTCCAGCCACGTGGCCCAATGAGCGAGTGGGATGACCTCGCAGACTGGTGGATCGACGAGGTTGCAGATCCGGCCTATGCGAACGACGTGCAGCCGCTCGTCGACGCACTCCTTGTTGGCGCAGCCAGTCCTGCTCTCGATATCGGGTGCGGCGACGGTCGGCTTGCGAACTCGCTGCCGGCGCCTGTCATCGGCTGCGACCTCTCGCTCCAGCTCCTCGCTCGAGCCAGGGCAGCCGGCGTGGATGTTGTTCAGTGTCACCTGCCGGGCCTCGATTGGCTGCGGAGCAAATCAGTCGGAGTCGCGGTGGCGTGTCTGGTCCTCGAGCATGTCCCGGATGCGATCGGCTTCTTTGAGGCGACCCGCCGCGTTGTCCGTCCCGGTGGATCTCTTGTTGTGGTGGCCAACCACCCGGCGTTCACGTCAGGCGGTGCCGGTCCTGTGATCGACCAGAGCGATGGAGAAGTGCTGTGGCGGTGGGGCAGCTACCTGATTGACGGCATCGCCGCCGAGCCGGCTGGAGAAGGATCAGTTGTGTTCCACCATCGCTCGTTGGCGGCACTGTTGAACGCCGCGGCGACTGCGGGATGGGCTCTGGATCACATGATCGAAGCCGGTGCCAGCCCCGCCTCTATTGAGAGGGTGCCGGCACTCCAGGGCCAGGAGCACATGCCGCGCCTCGTCGGTCTGCGCTGGAAGCTATCGGCATAGTGAAGCGGGGGCTGGCGCCGTCCCCGCTCAAGATCTCACACCTCCGTGCGGGGTCGCCGGTGCGAGCGCTGACCGGATTCACGGTGCGAGACCTCGTTTTGGATCGAATCTCTTCTCGGCGCAATGAGCCCCATCAAGAATCCGTTACCGGCGCCGATACCCACATATGGAGAATTTTCTCGTTGGCTATGAATACGGCAGCGGAACGGTATGGGGCTATGTCGCGGCCGAGACTGCTCAGGAAGTTGTCGCTTTCCTCCCGGAGGTCGATATTTGGGAGCATCCACCGGCGTCGCTGTCCGTTGAGGATCTTGCCAACCTTGCTGGTCAGCCCGCAATCGCTGTCAATGCAACCCACGCTCTCGACCGCTTGCTGAGCAACTTCAGCGGCATGAACGCGGCTGCGCTCGTCGCGTAGGTCCTCCCAGCAACGTAGTTGCAGGAGGCGCCGATACGGAGCGCCCAGTTCGGTACAATCGTGCCAATGCAGCGCCGTCCCCCTCCGGGCTCGATTCCAGACGCGCCCGGCGTGTACATCTTCAGAGATGCCGATGGTCGCGTCCTCTATGTAGGCAAGGCAAAATCACTACGTAAGCGAACTGCCAACTATTTCGCCCGCGACCTGGGCCCGCGAACCCGCACGATGGTTACGGCCGCGGACGATCTCGAGTGGATTGTGACCGACAATGAGGTCGGCGCTCTGATGCTCGAGTTCACGCTCGTCCAGAAACATCAGCCTCGTTTCAATATCCGGCTCCGTGACGACAAGAGCTTTCCCTATCTGGCGATCACCAGAAGCCAAGAGTGGCCCCGCGTGATGGTGATACGAGGAAAGCGCCGCAAGGGCGTGCAGTACTTTGGGCCGTACGCCCACGCATATGCGATTCGGCAGACACGTGATCTGTTGTTGCGGACCTTTCCGATTCGTAGTTGCACCGACCAGAAGTTCCGTTCACACGAATCGCTCGGTCGGCCGTGTCTTCTGTTTCACATCGAGAGATGCAGCGGACCGTGCGTCGGTGAGATTGATCGCCCGACATACGAACAGCACATCGATGGGTTCGCCTCCTTTCTCGAAGGCAACGGGGACGAAGTGATCACTGAGCTCGAGATCGAGATGAAGACGGCAGCAGGCAAGCTTGAGTACGAGCGGGCGGCTCGGGTGCGCGATCAGATGGCGGCTGTGACCAAAGCAATGGCGCGTCAGGAGCTGGTGACACAGAAGAAGGACTCCTTCGATCTGATCGCGGTCGAGGAGGACGATCTGGAAGCCGCGCTGATTGTGTTGTCGGTGAAGCGAGGACGAGTTACGGGCACTCGCGCAATGGTCATCGACAAGGTGGAGGACGTCACCACCGCTCAACTCATTGGGATAATGATCGGACAGCTCTATGGCAGTGACAACGTCCCCCGTGAGGTTCTTGTACAGGAGCTGCCGGACAACCTCGACTTGTGGACCGAATGGCTCCGATCCAGGCGCGATGGCCCGGTGACGATCCGGGTTCCGCAGCGCGGGGCCAAGCGGCGCCTCATGGAGACGGCTCGAGCGAATGCCGGCGAGGAGTTCGGACGGCATCGACTCAAGCGCAGCACCGACCACAACGCCAGAGCCCGGGCCTTGCGCAACCTTCAGGAGCAGCTCGACCTCCCGCAGTCTCCGCTGCGGATCGAAGCGTATGACATCTCGACGATCCAGGGCCGTGACACAGTTGGTTCGATGGTGGTATTCGAAGACGCCATGCCGAAGAAGTCCGAATATCGCCGTTTCAAGATCAAGCGGATCTCCGGCCAGGACGACTTCGCCGCAATGGAGGAGATGCTCGACCGGAGATTCGCCGCCTACATGGTGGATCGTGAGCTGCCGGTGGATCAGCGCGGCAAGTTCTCATACCCGCCGTCGCTGATCGTTATCGATGGGGGGCTCGGCCAGCTGGGGCGCGCTGTCAAGGTACTCGCCAAATTCGAACTTGACATACCTGTGGTTGGTTTGGCCAAGAGGCTCGAAGAAGTGTTTGTACCCGGCACCAGCACGCCGATCATCATTCCTCGCGGCCAGGAAGCGCTGTATCTGATGCAACGAGTGCGCGATGAGGCGCACCGCTTCGCGGTGACCTACCACCGCACGCTACGAGGCAAACGTATGGTCGATTCCATACTCGACTCGGTTCCCGGCATCGGCCCGGGGCGTAAGAGGAGCCTGTTGCGCAAATTCGGTTCGCTCAAGAAGCTCCGGGCCGCGGAGCTGACCGAGCTGGCAGAGGTGGTACCGGGTGGCGTGGCTTTGGATCTCTACGAGGTTCTCCAATCCGGCCCCGACGTGTCGTCGCGCGAGGCTGGCGTATGAGCCCGCTCGCTCCCAGATCGGGCAGGTCAGCTGCGGTACGATCGCGGTCATGAATCCGACGGATCACCTCACCACCGCGATCGCCTACCGGACCGAATTCGGCGATGGCTGGATCGCGTTCGAGGGAAACACAGTGGTCGAGCTGGGCCTCCCCAAGTCCACCTGCAACTACCCCTTGGGGCAATCGGCGCCGGCGCCGATTGCCCAGCTTGCCGTCGCCCTCGAGGCATACTGGAAGGGTGGACCGCTGCCTGCGGCATCGTTGCAGATGATGGTCGCCGCGGCCCGCACGCCGTTCACCGGTGAGATTTACCAACGGGTCGCCGCTATTCCGGCTGGGTCAACAATGACGTACGGCGAGGTGGCCGCCAGCATCGATCACCCCGGGGCAGCTCGGGCCGTTGGCGCTGCAATGGCTGCCAACCAGTTCGCACCGGTTATTCCTTGTCATCGATTGGTCGGCTCGGACGGCACGCTGCGTGGGTACGCCGCAGGAATCGATGTGAAGCGGTATCTCATCGAGATGGAAGCGCGGTCCGTCAATGCCTAATCCACACCTGGTGATCGTTACCGGCATGTCGGGTGCAGGCCGATCGACGGCCGCCAACGTTCTCGAGGACAACGATTTCTTCGTCGTTGACAACCTGCCGCCAAGTTTGATCACGAGCGTCGCCGACGAGGCCGGACTGCTCGAGGGTCGACGTGAGAAGCTCGCCGTGGTCGTCGATGCCCGCGGTGGAGTGACGCTCGGGGATCTCGAGACGGCCTTGAAGGGGCTTCTGGGCCGCGGGATTCGCACGACCATTCTGTTCCTCGATGCCGACGACCGGGCACTTGCCAAGAGATTCGAAGAGACCCGGCGGAGCCATCCGGTGCGAGAGGGTGACCTGGCGGAGAAGATCGCCTCGGAGCGCCAGAGCGTCGAGGAGATCCGGGGTGCCGCCGATATCATCATTGACACGACCGAGCTCAACGTTCACCAACTTCGCGAGCGGGTCGAAGCGGCTTTCGCCGAGCTGGGGCCGCGCCAAATGCAGGTGGATGTCGTTAGTTTCGGCTTCAAGCGGGGTTTGCCCCGCGTCGTCGACCTTCTCTTCGATGTGCGGTTCCTTCCCAATCCACATTGGGTCCCGGAACTGCAGCCGCATACCGGCCTCGACGAGCCGGTGCGGGACTACGTGCTTGGTCAGCCCGATGCGGCGGAGTTCATGGACCAAACCCACCGGATGCTCGAGTTTCTCCTACCCCTCTATCAGGGTGAGGGCAAGGCCTACCTGACCATCGGTATCGGCTGCACTGGGGGCAAACATAGATCTGTAGCCATTGCTGAGGCCATCGCCCAGCACCTCGTCGACCTTGACATCGATGTGTCGATTCGCCATCGCGATATCCCCGGAGCTTCCCAGTGACGGCGGGGGAGCGGGGCCATCCGGGATTGGAGATGTCTCTCGAGCCCGACCCCTTTGCGGCCGCCCTGGAGGCACCCCGCTCCGGTCCCAACGTTGTGGCCGTCGGCGGCGGCACCGGATTGGCGCAGGCGCTGGGAGCCATTGGTCGGTATGCCGGAACAATCCATGCCATCGTCACCGTTGCGGACGACGGCGGCTCCAGCGGTCGGCTGGCTCCGGGCCTCGACATTCCTCCCCCTGGAGACATCCGACAGTGCCTCATTGCCTTGACCCCGGACGACTCGGTTTGGAGGCGGTTGTTCGAATATCGGTTCGCCGGATCGGACGTGGAGGGCCACAGCCTGGGGAATCTGGTGATCGCCGCTCTCGCTGACCTGGAGGGCTCCTTCGAGGACGCTCTGAAGCGGGCGGAGAGGATTCTCGGCGCCATTGGCTCAGTCGTTCCGGCTGCGGGCGAAAGGCTTCACCTCGAAGCCGTGGTGGACGGCGTCGCAGTGTCGGGTCAGGTAGCCATAACGAAGGCCCGGGGCCACATCTCGGAATTGACCGTCTCGCCCCGCGAAGCCGAGGCGACCCCACGCGCAATCGATGCGCTGCTGGCTGCCGAGCAGATCGTTCTCGGTCCGGGAAGCCTTTACACGTCCATCGTGGCCGCCCTGGTTGTGCCCGAAATCGTGGAGGCAATCAACGGTTCTGATGCCAAATTGGTGTACGTGTGCAATCTGATTACGCAGGACGGCGAGACGCTTGGTATGGACGCCGCCGACCACCTGGACGCGCTGCTCAGCCTGACCGGAGTGCGCCCGCCTAATGCTATCGTCGCGAATGCGATTCCGGTTGAAATTGCGCCGCCACTTTCGGCGGTGATCGTCGACGAAGACGCGATTGAAACCTATGGCGTCGACGTGGTCGCAGCGGATCTCGTAGACCCTGCAGCGGCCTGGCCTCGGCACGATCCCGCCCGACTTGGCGGTGTGCTTGGCCGGTTGGTTTAGATCTCTCAGAAAGTAAGAGGAAAGAATGAAGGTAGCGATCAACGGGTTTGGTCGAATCGGTCGAAACTTCTTCCGGGCAGCCAAGAAGTCGAACGCCGCGATTGACATCGTCGCCGTGAACGACCTCACAGACGCCGAGACGCTGGCGTACCTGCTGAAGAACGATACGGTTCACGGCCAATTCGGGGGCCAGGTTGAGATCATCGATGGCGAACTCGTCGTCGATGGCGATCGCTTCAAGGTCCTCTCAGAGCGCGATCCCGAGAACCTGCCGTGGGCCGAACTCGCAGTGGACGTGGTCATCGAGTCGACCGGCTTCTTCACGAAGCACGCTCTTGCCTCGAAGCACATTGCGGCTGGGGCCAAGCACGTTCTGATCAGCGCCCCCTGCGGCGATGCCGACATCTCCGTGGTGCTGGGTGTCAACGATGACCAACTCGACCCGTCCGTCCACAAGATCATCTCAAACGCGTCCTGCACTACCAACTGCATTGCGCCGATGGCAAAGATTCTCAACGATTCATTTGGCATTGAGCAAGGCATGTTCACCACGATCCATGCCTACACAAATGACCAGAAGATCCTCGACCTGCCTCACAAGGACCCCCGCCGGGGCCGGGCGGCCGCGGCCAACATCATCCCGACGTCGACCGGAGCAGGCAAGGCCGTCGGCATCGTTCTCCCCGAGCTCGACGGCAAGCTGGCCGGCAAGGCGGCTCGAGTGCCGGTGCCGGACGGTTCGATCACCGACCTCGTGGCGACCCTCGGCAGGGAAGCAACTGTGGATGAGGTGAATGCAGCTTTCAAAGAGGCAGCCGATGGCCCGCTCATGGGCATCCTGCGCTACACCGAGGATCCGATCGTTTCGTCCGACATCGTTGGCGACCCTCACAGCACCATCTTCGACGCCGATCTGACGGTTGCGAGCGGCAACATGGTCAAGGTCTTCGGCTGGTACGACAACGAGTGGGGCTACTCGAGCCGCCTACTCGACCTCGCGCTTCGCCTCGCCTGAGTTGGCTCTCCCGACCCTCGATACGCTGGACGTCGCGGGAAAGACGGTCCTGGTTCGATCCGATCTGAATGTCCCCCTCGATGAGGGGGGCGCGGTCGGTGACGACTTCCGGATCGTCTCGAGCCTGCCGACAATCCAGGAGGTGCGCGCCCGTGGTGGACGCGTCGTGGTGTGCTCCCATCTGGGGCGGCCCGCCGGCAAGCCCGATCCGCGGTTCCGGATGGATGGAGTGGCGGCCAAACTCGGCGAGCTGGGCGGATTCGACACGATCAAGGTTGATGCCGTCGCCGGACCGGATGTCGCTGCCGCGATCAGCGGCGCCGGCGACGCCGTGGTGGTCCTCGAAAACACAAGGTTCGAAGCCGGTGAGACGGCCAACGATCAAGGTCTCAGCAGAGAGCTCGCCGATCTTGCGGACGCCTTCGTGCTGGATGCATTCGGCAGTGCGCATCGTGCCCACGCTTCAACGGCCGGCGTCGCTGCGTTGTTGCCCGCGGCAGCCGGGCGACTATTGGCCGCCGAGGTCGATGCCCTGGGCCGACTTCTGGGTTCTCCCGAGAAGCCGTTCGTGGTTGTGCTCGGTGGTGCCAAGGTCTCGGACAAGCTGGCCGTGATGAAACACTTGCTGCCGCGAGTCGATCTCATGTTGGTCGGCGGCGGGATGTGTTTCACGCTGCTCAAAGCGGGCGGCTACGAGATCGGTAACTCGCTCGTCGAGGAATCGATGTTGGGCGAGGTCGAGGATCTGCTCGAGTCGGCAGATGGCGGCAAGCTGGTGCTTCCGCTCGACATTGTGGCGGCCGAGGAGTTTGCCGAGCACGCCGCCCATGAGACGGTGCCGGCAACGGCCATTCCCGATGACTCGATCGGCCTCGACATCGGGCCCGAGTCTGTCGAACGTTTTGCCGGGGTGATTGGCTCGAGCCAGTCAGTCTTCTGGAATGGTCCGATGGGAGTGTTCGAGTGGGAGGCGTTTCGCGCCGGTACGGCCGGCGTCGCCGAGGCTATGGCCAATGCCCCGGGATTCACCGTTGTCGGTGGCGGCGACAGTGTGGCGGCGATTCGCCTCCTTGGGCGAGAAGATGACATAGGCCATGTGTCCAGCGGCGGCGGCGCCGGACTGGAGATGCTCGAAGGCAAAGAGTTGCCTGGAATCGCCGCCTTGAACAAATAACGGGGACGAGGAGAGCAATGCGCAAGGACATGATCGCCGGCAACTGGAAGATGAACGCGACTCATCTGGATGCCATCCAGATGGTTCAGAAACTGTCGTACCGTCTCAATGACCCCGACTACGAACGTGTCGAAGTGGTGGTGCACCCGCCGTTCACCGCGCTGCGCTCGGCGCAGACCGTCATCGAAACCGATCACCTGCGTATCAAGCTGGGGGCGCAGAACTGCCACTACGCCGAGTCCGGCGCATATACCGGTGAGATTTCACCGGGGATGCTCTCCAAGCTGTCGGTGTCATACGTCATCGTCGGGCACTCGGAGCGACGCCACGTCTTCGGAGAAGTCGACGCCGACATCAATCGAAAGGTCAAGGCGGTGTTCGAAACCGGCATGGTTCCCATCTTGGCGGTCGGTGAGACCGAGCAGGAACGTGCAGATGGTTTGACCGAAGAAATCGTGCGGGGGCACTTCGTGGCGGGTACTAGTGGTTTGACGCAAGATCAGGTCAGCTCATTGGTTGTTGCCTATGAACCAGTTTGGGCCATCGGGACAGGAAAGACAGCGACTCCCGAAGACGCCGGAGCGGTGTGTTCTTTCATACGCGATTTGGCCGCTGGGAGCTTCGGCGGCTCCGCCGACCACATGCGGATTCTCTATGGGGGATCAGTAAATCCGGGTAATGTCGCCGCCATCATGGCGAAGAAGGACATCGACGGTGCGCTCGTCGGTGGTGCCAGCTTGGACCCCGATACCTTCGCATCAGTCATTAGATATTGGGTGTAAATCTGGCGCGACGCGGGTTACTATGCCTCAGGGTTAGGCAAGGGACAAAAAGGGCGGAAAAAGTATGGGCTGGGAGCCCTTTCACGTAATCATGGAATTTGAGGTCGGTCGGCGTATCGGCTGGGAATTCGATCCGGGGGCGCTCAAGGAGCACCTCGATTCTGTATGTGACGAACTCGAGGCGCGCGAGGACACCATCGAATTCCGCGTCGGTTGTGACCTGATCACCGAGCGAGTCGAGCTCGAGATGGTCGTGCTGGGCAAGAGCCCGCAGGACGCCCTGGAACGTGCCCGCAAGGACCTCGGGGCTGCCATCCGCCAGGCCGGCGCCAAACACGAGGGTCTGCTGGAGTGGACCGATGAGGCCAAGGTCCGTCCCCACGCCAACGCTTGGTCGGGCTTGCGCACTCCGCAGTGGACTCGCCGAAGAGTCGAACTCAAGGTCTAGCGGCCGGCCGGCTTTCGGCCGCCCCTGATCCTGATAGCGTTTAGGTGATGGCCACATATCGACTCCGCAAGTTACGTTTTCTCGTCGCGGCGGCTGCTGTCGCCGTTGCTCTGGCGGCGTGTGGTGAAGCCGAGATGTCGTTGTCGGAATACGGCACTGAGATCGAGACTCTGGTGAATGACATGAATGCCCGGCTCGATCGGGGCACAACGGCCCTCGATACAGAACCCTCATCCGTGGAGTTGATTCGTATGTGGGCGGACGACCGTATGGAGGCTCGCAACGAGTTCATGGCCTCGTTCAATGCCCTCATGGCGCCGGAAGAGGCCGTGGACCTATCCGAAGCTGCCGCTGAGACCATCGCGGCACTGATTGCGGCCGAGCAAGAGATGGTTGATGAGATTCACAGAATCGATGACCTGGCAACTCTGCAGCAGATTTGGTTGAGTCCGTCTGGTCAAGCTGCCCGGGTCGCTGACGAAAAGGCGGTGGCGCTTTGCCAGGCTGCTCAGGCTGCAATGGACTCGACGGCCGACCGCGCCCAGTTTGTCGGAACACCGTGGGTGCCGGCCGAGCTTCAGGACGTTGTCCGAGTCGCGTTTGGATGTACTCCGGCCGATCGTTAGGCCGCGACGGATTCGGCATGGCCGCATACGACAAATAGTGTGAGCGAGCAGCGACCGCGACGGAGGCGTAATGCGGAAAGGGATGGCCGTGGTGGCCTTCGTCGCGCTCTCAATTGGAGCGTGTACCGACGCCGAGGTCGATCCAACCGCGGCCCCCTCGACGACATCGCCGCCGGCGGTCTCGTCGACCGTGGTGCCGTCGATACCTGCTTCGACGACGACTACTTGGTCGCCTCCGCCGACGAGTTATCTCGGCCCCACGGTCACATACGATCCCGACGTGCCCCGGTACGGCGGGGAGGTTGTCATTGCCGACGATCAGGAACCGCCCACCCTCAATCCCTTCGTCCCGGGTGGCGACAACTTCATCGTCTGGATCATCGGGCAGGCGCACCTCGCCGGCGCATACGACATTGATCCCGATTCCCTGGAGCTGATCCCGGAGCTCGTCACCCAGATCCCGACGGTTGGCAATGGGGGAGTGGTCCTCAACGGCGACGGCTCGATGGACGTCACGTGGCAGATCCGGCCCGAGGCCGTCTGGTCCGACGGTGTGCCGATCAGCGGAACCGACTTCGCCTTCACACTGGAGTTCGAAGAGACTGCGGCGGAGTGTTCGGAGCTGGGAAGCAGTCCGGAACCGCTTCCCGATCTGGCTGTCACCTCAATCGAGGACAAGAGCTTCACCGCACGGTTCTCCGCCGCGTCGCTCGAACACGAACTCATGTTCAGGTTCGTAGTGCCTCAGCATGCCGTTGCCGCCTCGGACTATTGCGAGGACTGGAACGTCACGGCGTGGCCGGCGGCTGGGCCATTCGTGCTCGACGAGTGGGTGAAGGACGGATCTGATCGACACGTTCGCTTTGTGCGCAACACCAACTATTGGAAGACCGACGGGGCGGGCAACCAGCTCCCGTACCTGGATGAGGTCCGATTCGAATTCATCCCGGAGACCGAAAACATCGTCTCGGCTTTCACCAATCGCAGGGTCGATGTGATCCAGCCGCCGCCCTTCCTGCCGGCGATGCCGCGGGAACGCTGGCAGGAAGCGGGCGCCGACGTGCAGCTCCTGCCGGGTCCAGTGTGGGAGCACCTCAACTTTCAGTTCGGACCCGACAACAGAAATCTCGATTCGCTCAACGGGATCCTCGAGTTCCGCCAGGCGATCGCTTACGGACTGGATCGGAGAGCTCTCCTCGATGACGCCGGCTACGAGTGGCTCGAAGTCTCCAACGGCGTCGTCTCCCATTCAACTCGCGCTGCCAGCAGCGAACCCTGGTCGCAGTACTCATACGACAGGCAACGTGCCATCGACCTCTTGACGATCGCGTGCGATAGGGCGGAGCGCGACTGTGCAGCCAATCCGCCGAACATCATCTACTCGACCACCTCCAACGCCGACTTCCGCCCCCGCGTTGCCGACCAGCTCGTGGAGCATCTGGCCGACATCGGCATCGAGGTTGACCTCCAGCTGGAGGACTCTCAGCTGTTCTTTGGCGAGACGCTCGAAACCGGCGACTGGGACATGGGCAACTGGGCATGGGTGGGACAGCAGGGTGCGGCAGCGCTTCCGGACTTCTTGGGCCTCTTCGCACCGAGCAGGCCTCCGATCGACGGCGGCAAAGGGTTTCAGAATTACTACAACTGGGGAACTCCGGGCTCGAGCACCGAGGACGACGAGGCCGCTGCACAATTCCAGGCCCTCTACGAGCGGCTGGTGGCATCCACCGACGCATCTGAGATCGTCGACCTGGCTCGCCAAGCTGAAGAGATCCTCGCCGAGCAGGTCGTCATCATCCCCCTCAACACCCGCGCTGTTCTCGGCGTCGTCTGGGCCGACGAGATCCAGGGCTACCGAATGAACCCAACTCTGTCCAGCCACACCTGGAACATCGAGCATTGGTATCGTATCGGGGAGTGAACGGCCGAAAGCCATCCTGGCAAGGAAGCAAGCGGGCGGTGATGTTGTGCGCCTTGATTGCCTTGGTTGCGGCAGCGTGCTCGCCGACCGATGCCGAGGATCAGCCGACATCGACGCCGGCGACATCCGCAGCGGTCATCAGCACAACTGTGACGACGACCACTGCACCGCCGACGACCTCGACCACGACAACCGAAGCTCCGTCTTGAGCCGGCGGCACCGTGACCATCGGCTTCGATCAGGAGCCGCCGACGTTGAACCCGTTTGTGCCCGGCGGCGATAGCCACATCGTTTTGATCATCGGCCAAGCTCTCCACGCCGGCGCTTACGACGTCGACGCCGAGACCCTCGAGATGACCCCCGAGTTGGTCGAGGAAATTCCGTCGGTGGCCAACGGGCTAGTTGAGCTGACTGATTCAGACGAGATGCTGGTGACCTGGAGGATTCGCGACGAAGCGGTCTGGTCGGACGGTGTTCCAGTGAGCGGAGCCGACTTCGAGTTCACGCTAGAAGCGGAGCAGGGTATGTGCGGTGGTCACGTTGACCGATTCTACGATCCGCAGATCGTCGACGTTCAACCGAAGTCGATCACACTCGGACTCTCTCCAGCTCTGCTCTATGAGTCGATATTTCGGATTGTGGTTCCGGCCCACGCGGTCGAGGACTCCGACTGGTGCAACGATTGGAACGACAAGCCGTGGCCTTCGGCCGGGCCGTTCGTATTCGACTCATGGGACAAGGGCAAGTCGCTTCGTGTCGTGCGCAACGAGCGCTACTGGAAGGCAGACGAGGAATCGGGCGAGCAGCTGCCATTCCTCGATGCGGTCGTGTTCGCGTTCGAGCCGGAGCGAGCCGACCTGGTTACCGCCCTTGAAGAGCGCCGCATCGACGTGCTCCTGGGGCCGACAACTTCGGCGAAGGAGATTGTTGCCCCGGAATTGGAGGCTCTTCTCCACACCGATGCTGAGGTCCAAGTGCTGCCGGGTCCCGTGTGGGAGCATCTCAACTTCCAGTTCGGGCCTGCCAACCCAAACGAGGACTCCTTGAATCGATACGCCGAGTTCCGCCGGGCGATCGCCTATGCCCTCGACCGAGAGACCTTGGCCTCAGATTCGGGTTGGATACCACTGGATGGATTCTTGACGGCCCACACCCCAAGTGCTTCCACGGAGCCGTGGGCGGTATACAACTACGACCCGGCCAGGGCCCACGATTTGATAGAGGTGGCTTGCCGTCATGCCGAGCGAGACTGCGTGGCCGATCCACCCGTACTTCAGTTCCGAACGACGAACATCAAAGAGTCGCGGCGCACGCTGGCGAACAACCTCGAGAAAATGCTCGAAGATGTGGGGGTCGAAGTCCAGATTGATCTCTTTGACCCACAGCTGATGTTCGGCGACCCGTTGGAAGCTGGCGCATGGGATGTCAGCGAGTGGTCATGGGTGGGTAGCCCCGGGGCCGCCTCTGCCGCGGGCATCTTTGACGTCCTTGACCCCGATGCCCCTCCTCCCGATGGCGACAACTACTTCCGATGGGGTACGCCTAACTCCACGGTCGTCGACGACGACGCCGTGAGTCGCTTCCGTGCGCTGCTGACAGAGCTCAAGTCAACGGCCGACCGGGATCGCGCCCTCGTGCTGGCAGGAGAAGCAGAAGGCCTTCTTGCCGCAGAAGTCGTGATCATCCCCCTCGGCGCCCGCCCCATCTGGGGTGCCTCCTGGCCCAGCGCAATCCAGGGGTTCGTCCCGTACTCCGGTGCGGCCGGCCCCACCTGGAACATCGAGTACTGGTACCAACCAGGCGGCTGACCGCGCTGTCTTCTTCACATCCCACATTTCACATCTCACATCTGCTTTGTCCCCTCCGCCATGGAGCTGCGGGGAACACGCGGTGTTCCTTCCAGCTCCCAAGGAACGAACCGTCAGGTTCGTTCCCGATTACCCTTCTTCAGATGGCAACACTCATCCTGCTCCGTCACGGGCAAAGCACATGGAATCTCGAAAACCTCTTCACCGGCTGGACCGACGTCCCGCTGACCGATAAGGGTGAGGCCGAGGCGGTCGAGTCGGGCCGTCTGCTGGCCGAGGCCGGCATTCTCCCCGATACGGCGTTCACGTCACTCCAGGTCCGCGCCATCGAAACCTTGAACCTCACACTCGCCGAATGTGAGCGCACCTGGATTCCTGTCACTAGGCACTGGCGTCTCAACGAGCGTCACTACGGGGCGCTCCAAGGTCTCGACAAGAAAGAGACTTCGGCCAAGCACGGTGCGGATCAGGTCCATATCTGGCGGCGCTCCTACAACACACCGCCGCCCCCACTCGAGATCGACGATGAGCGGCACCCCCGTCACGATCCGCGGTATGCCGATCTGCCGCCTGAGGTGCTTCCGGCCACCGAGTGTCTGGAAGATGTCGTTAAGCGAATGCTGCCGTATTGGTACGACGCCATCGTCCCGCAGCTGCGCCTGGGCAAGGTCGTCGTGGTGGCCGCTCACGGCAACAGCTTGCGGGCACTCGTCAAACATCTTGATGGAATCTCCGACGAGGACATCTCGTCGTTGAACATCCCAACAGGGATTCCGTTGGTCTACGAGCTCGATGGTGATCTGCGCAGAGTCTCCGCTTCCTATCTCGGCGACCCCGAGGCGGCGGAGGCTGCGGCTGCGGCTGTGGCCGCCCAGGCGACCGGCGGTTGACCAGCCGCTATGCGACGTCTGGTAAATCTTGGGCCGGAAAGACTTGCACTAGTGCGCGACACGCTCCATACTCCCCGGAGCTAACCCGCTGATCGTTCAGCGGGATGCGTGTGAAAGGGACTCCCTTGCTAGCTGGGATCATTGCGGCAGTCCACGCCCTTGTTTCTCTAGGCCTCATTTTCTTGATACTGCTTCACGCGGGTCGAGGAGGGGGCATGTCCGACATGTTCGGAGGAGGAATGAGCAGTGGAAGTTTTGGCGGATCGACTGTGGTCGAGAAGAACCTCGACCGCATCACCGTCGTTGCCGGCATCCTGTTCGGTATTAGCACCATCGCTTTGACGTTGGTGTGGCGATAGCGCGTCGACCTTTTAGGGCGATGCGCGAAAAAGCTGGCTTGGGAACCGAGGCAATAAATAAGGAGGCAAAACCTTGACTCGACTGTGGCATAGCCGCCCAGTGGTCTTTGGGGCTCTTCTCTTGGCGTTCGCTCTCGTAGCCGCAGCTTGCGGTGACTCGACGGACGACACGACATCAGCACCACAAGCCACAACTGCGGCGCCCACCACGGCGGCTCCTGATACGACGGCTGCAGCTACTACGGCTGCACCGACCACCACCGAAGCACCTGGCAAGCCATACGGCGGCGAGGCAATCGTGGCGGATGACCAAGAGCCACCAACACTCAACCCGTTCGTACCGGGCGGTGACAACTTCATCGTTTCCATCATCGGCCAGAGCTATCACGCCGGTGTTCAGGAAATTGATGGGTTCACGCTTACCCTCATTCCGGAGCTCGTAACCGAGCTGCCGACTGTCGCCAACGGCGGTGTAACCGTCAACGCTGACGACACAATGACGGTTCGCTACACCCTCCGTGACGATGCGCAATGGTCCGACGGCACTCCGATTACCGGTGATGACCTCCAGTTCACGCTGGACACCATCCTGGATCCGGATCTTCCGGTGGACAAGACGACGTACGAGGACATCGTTGACACTCAAGTCGGCGACAAGACGTTCGAGTACACGCTGTCGGCACCGACTGCTCTGTACGAGCTGATCTTCGGGACTCTCATTCCGAAGCATGCCGTTGAGGGTTCGGACTTCACCACCGACTGGAACGACACGATGTGGCCCTCGGCCGGACCGTTCGTTTTCGATCAGTGGCAGAAGGGCGAGTTCGTAAAGGTCGTCCGTAACGACAACTACTGGAAGAGCGACGAAGAGACCGGGCAGCAGCTGCCTTATCTCGATTCCGTCATCTTCCGTTTCATTCCCGAGACTGAGTCGATCATCAACGCTTTCCGCGCTCGTGAAATCGACATCATTCAGCCGCCGCCGGCAACTGAGACCATTGAGACTCTCCAGGCTCTCGAGCCTGAGGGTGCGGTCGTCGAAGTTCTGTCCGGTCCGGTTTGGGAGCACTTGAACTTCCAGTTCGGTCCCGCTCGTCTCGAGCGCAACCCCGACTCGGTCAACGACAACTTGAACTATCGCAAGGCTATTGCCCACGCGATCGACAAGCAGCTCATCGTTGACGAGATCCTGGCAGGCCAGGTTGAGCCACTCGACTCGTTCGTTGAGGCCTTCAGCCCGACCCTGTCATTGGGTGCTTGGAAGCAGTACGACTACAACCCCGATACAGCGAAGTCCTTCGTTGACGCCGCCAAGGCTGATACGGGCAAGGATTCGATCAAGACTGTCTTCTCCACAACGTCGAACAACGACGCTCGTGTGAAGCTGTCTGAGCTGTTCGTCGACATGATGACGGCGGCCGGGATTGAGTACGAGAACCAGCTCGAGGACTCACAGATCTTCTTCGGTGAGACGCTGGACAATGGTCGTTGGGACCTTGGTGAGTGGGCATGGGTCGGCTCGCCAGGATTCTCCGGTCTGATCAGCATCTTCGATGTTTGGGATCCAGAGGCTCCACCACCGGATGGCTCGAACTACTACCGCTGGGGTACCGAAGATTCATCGATCATTGATGCCAACACGGCTCGCTTCGCCGAGATCCGTGACGCGCTCAACTCTTCGGTGGACCAGGACGTACTCGTTCCGCTGATCAACGAGGCTGAGAACATCCTCGCTGACAATGTGGTTCTGGTTCCGCTGTATGCCCGTCTTGTGACGGCTGCAGTTTGGGGCGACGAGATTGCAGGCTTCAAGCACAATCCGACGCAGGCCAGCCACACCTGGAACATGGAACAGTGGTACCGAGTCGACGGATAG